>CAZRGD010000078.1:0-8809 GCA_964599505.1 uncultured Nitrospirota bacterium
CCGTCCCCCCCCCTCTCCCCCCACCCCTCGCCCGCTCCCCCCCCCCCCCCCACCTCCCCCCACCCCCCCCCCCCCGCGCCCCCCTCCCCCCCCCTGCTGGCCCCCCCCCCCCCCCGCCTCCCCCTCCACCCCCTGCCGACCCCGCGGGCGGTCCTGCCGCACCGGGCACTCGGCCGCTACGGCTGCGCCTACTCCGGCTACTGCGGCTCCTACGGCTGCGCCACCGGCGCCAAGGGGTCGGCGCGCGCCGCGTTGCTCGACAAGGCGGTCGCCACCGGCCGGTGCGAGATCCGCGCCCACGCCAAGGTTACCCAGCTTACCAGCGACGCCACCGGCCGCATCGAAGCCGTGGCCTACGTGGACCGCGCCGGCGCCCGCCACCGGGTCGACGCCCACCTCTACGTGGTCGCCTGCCAGGCGATCGAGACCAGCCGCCTCCTGCTCCTCTCCCGTGGCCCGCGTCACCCGCACGGCCTGGGCAACAACCACGGCCAGGTGGGGCGCAACCTGCTCTTTTCCGCCGGCGGCTCCGGCGGCGGCGACCTCGTCTACGGAGAGATGTCCGCGGCGGCGGCCGACGACCTCAAAGAGGTCGGCCCGTTCGTCAACCGCGGCATCCAGGACTGGTACGAGATGACCGCACCCGAGCTCGGCGGCCGGGTGAAGGGGGGGACCATCGACTTCCTCTTCCAGCACCCCAACCCCATCGTCCGCGCCAACCGCCTCAAGTGGACGGACGACGGCCGGCTGCTGTGGGGCTCGGCGCTGAAGCGGCAGCTCAAGTCCGCCTTCACCGAGTCGCGCCGCTTCCGCTTCGAGGTCTTCTGCGACTGGATGCCCAACCCCGACTGCGGGGTCACCCTCGACCCGCGGGTCCGCGACCGGTGGGGCGACCCGGTAGCCCGGGTCCGGGTCGGCCACCACCCCCACGACGTGCGCATCGGGAAGCTCCTGGCGGCGAAGGCGGAGCGGATCCTGCGGTCGATGGGGGCAAAGAACGTCGACTCCTCCACCACCGGCGACCCACCCCCCAACCTGCAAGCGGGCGGCTGCCGCTTCGGCGACGACCCGGCCACCTCGGTCCTCGACCGCGACTGCCGCGCCCACGACGTCGACAACCTCTACGTGAGTGACGGCTCCTTCATGCCCACCGGCGGCTCGGTCCCCTATACCTGGACCATCTACGCCAACGCCTTCCGCGTCGCCGACCAAATCGTCGAGCGGCTAGGCGGACGGCGGACGACATAGGCACGGCCAGACCGGGGGGCGCCGTTCAATTCGCCCCCAACACGACATTGTCGAGGTCGGTGGCGCCGCGACTGAGGTCGCCGTAGATGGAGAGACCGTCGAGATCGCTCAGCACCAGCCGGAGGTCGTCGTCGGTCGCGCGGCGGGGGCTGGCGAGCACATCCGAGATGCTCATCCACCAGATATAAAGCGAGTTGCCGGTGGAGAGGGGAAGGCTGTAGTGGGTCCAGGTGTCGGTCGGTGGGGTATAGGCGTCTCCGGAGAGGAGATAGACGTATCTCCCGGCGCCGTGCAGGACCACGAGCTCCAGAAAGGGAGACGGTGCGAAGGGGCTCGTGCTGACCCGCATGTCGAAGTCCAGCTTGTGGCCAAAGGCGGCGCGCCGCCGCGGTCCTGCCTGGCCGCTTGCGGTCCCCCTTCTCTTTTCCCCTTCGCCCCCTCGCACCTGTGGGCCACCGCCCGTGACTGACGCTCGCTCTTGAAAAGGGGCGTGCGCGGGAAGGGGAAAAGAGCTTAGAACTCCCCGGCAGCGCCGCGGTTCAGGATCGCCAGGATGACGCTCTTCACCCGCAACGCCTCCTTCTTCAGGGGCAGGGGCAGGGGTTTTCCGCCGTAGATCATCGGGTCCATGTTGAGGGTGTAGAGCCAGAGCTGCCCCTCCTTGTCCTCCACCAGGGTGATCCGGCACGGGAGGTAGGCGGCATAGGCGTCGTTGAAGTCGAGCATCTGCGCCGCGGTGAGGGCGTTGCAGAACATGAAGACCTTGACGTAGCGGTACGGCGTGCCGCGCATCAGAGAGATCCGCTTGGAGAGGGCGAGCTCACCGACGTTCTTGATGTTCAGCTCGGTGGCCACCGAACGCAGGGTCTCCTCCACGTCCTCACGCGAGAGCCCATCGGCCACCTTCGCCCGCCACACGGTGGCCTCGGCGCTGTTGCCGCTCTCCAGGAGCCCGTGGACGAGCTCGCCGTAGACCGCCATCGCCTGGGGGTCGAAGCCGCGCAGGGTGGTGATGGCACTGCCGTAGCGGGTCGCCCCGTAGGCGACCAGGACGAGCGCCGCCGCGCCTACCAGGGCCAGTAGGTTTCGTATCGCCTTCATCTCGCTCCTCCTGGGTGTGGTTTCGGTTTCGGGGTGGCCGCCGGCACCGCCCCGGTCGGCGCGGGATACTCGACGCGCCCGCCGCCGTAGCTTGCCGCCACGTCGCGGACGATCCCGTCGAGGAGCCCCTCCACCGCATCGAGGACCGGCCGATCCTGCGGGTCGGGCCAGTCGATGTGGCGGTACGAGAGGTAGATCGTCGTCTCCGCGCCAGGCAGGGAGTAGACGGCGATCTCGTAGGGGCAGTAGGCGACCAGGTGCGGATTCTGCTCCAGCATGTTGCGGGAGATCACCGCGCTGCAAAACGACATGACCTTCGCCCTGGCGAAGATCGGCCGGGTGCGCCCGAGCGCCTTTCCGGTGCGGGCGATCATCTCCCCTACATGGGAGATCGTGGAGATGACGAGACCGCGATCGCCCAGGGCCATCTTCACGTCGTCCCACACGTCGTCGTAGTCGCCGGAGACGGCGTAGATCACCACCGTCTCCGGGGAGGTTGACGCTTCCCGGGTCGCGGCCGCCGGCCCGGCGCACCCCGCCGCCACGAGGAACACCAACGCCACTATCACGAACACGCCACGCCGCATCTACACCTCCCGCATCAACTGCCAGTTCATGATCTTCGCCCCGGAGATGGCACCGATGAAGATAAAGGTCATGGTCAAGATGGAGCCCACGGAGAGGGTGGAGATCCCGCTCAACCCCTGACCGATGTTGCACCCGAGGCCGAGGACCGCGCCAAACCCCATGAGCAGCCCACCGACGAGGTTCCACTTGAACTGCTGCACCGGCGGCGCGACCCAGTGGAAGGTGCGGGTGACGACGGCGGCGAGGAAGGCGCCGCCGAGGACCCCGAAGACGGTGGCGACCGCGAAGTTGATCGTCTCCCCGGTCCACAAGATGATGTAACGGAAGGTCTGGGCATCGGCGAGGGCGAAGGTGAGCGCCTTCGGTCGCCACCGCTGCAGGAGGGTCGGATCGTCGGCGCCGGTGAAGGAGAAGGTGTCGATGTGGGGGATGGCGCGGAATGCGGCGCCGTTGAGCCACCAGGCAAGGACGATGGTGAGACCGATGGCGACACCCGCCACCGGCCAGCGCCCTCCCCACCAATCGGAGTCGGCGGGGGCGCGGAGGACAAAGACGATCAGCGCCACCTCGACGAGGAGGATCACCACCCATCCGGGCACCTGCTGGAAGAGGTGCGGGAGGTACTGGCTGCCCATCGCCACGGTGGCATGGTTGAAGTAGTCGGTGCGCAGATGGGCGAGGAGCCCCCAGAGGGTGGCGCCCGAGGAGAGGATGAAGGCGAAGACCGCCACCAGGCCGCCGAGGTTGCCCTCGGCGGTGCGCACCAGAATGCGGCTGGCGCAGCCGCCGGCGTAGACGATCCCGACGCCGAAGATGAAGCCGCCGACGCAGTAGCTGAGCCAGGTCATGGGTGAGGCGAGGTAGATCGAGTGGGTGATGTCCACCTCACCGGCGCTGTAGAGGAACTGGGTCCCGGCGATCGCCACGATCAGCGACATGGCGTAGGCGCGCGTCTGACTCAGGTCGCGCACGGTGACCAGCGCGTGGCAGGCGGCGGCGATGCAGTAGGTGGTCCGCTGCACCACCGCCCCCATCACCGCCCCGATCAGCAGCCCGCCGATGAGGACGCGGTTGCGGATCGCCCCCTTGAAGGCGGCGATCTCCTCGTCGGAGAGGGCGTCCGCGTCGAGGGCGAGGAGGTGGTGGAGCTGTAAGACGAGGACCACCACGGCAACGAGCGCGGCGATAACCAAGAGGGTGACGAGGAGCTCACGGCCCCGATTCTTCGACATGGTCGGTCCTCCGAATTTCCGATTCGCGTGACGGCCCGGTTGACGCACCGGACGCCCCCACAAATGCACATGGCGTGCCGACCCGCCAAACCCCGGAAATCCAGGCGGTGCGCGGACTACCGCCCACCACGCTGTACGCCACGGGACAACCACCCCGACCCCGCTGTCCCTCCGCGCACAGCCGAGCGTCACAGGAGGTGGAACCGCTCCATCTTCGTGCGTAGCTGGCGACGGGTGATGCCGAGGCGCTCGGCGGCGCGCGTCTGGTTCCACCCCACCGCCTTCAGGGCCTCCACCACCGCCACCCGCTCGACCTCCGGGAGGGTCATCTCCGAGAGATCGACGACCCCCTCCCCCTCCGCGGCATCGCCCCCCTCCACCTCACCGAGGTAGACCCTTCGCACCTTCCCCGGGAGGTCTTCGAGGGTGATCGTGTCCCCACGCGAGAGGACCACGGCGCGCTCGATGATGTTCTCCAGCTCGCGGATGTTGCCGGGCCAGTCATAGGCCAGCATCGCGTCCATCGCCACCGGGTCGATGCCGCGGATGAACTTCTGATTTTCCTCCGCGTACCGCTCCAGAAAGCAGTCTGCCAGAAGACCGATGTCCTCCTTGCGCTGGCGCAGGGCGGGGATATGGATCTGGATGACGTTCAGGCGGTAGTAGAGGTCCTCACGGAAGGTACCGTCCTCTACCTCCTGCTCCAGGTCGCGATTGGTGGCGGCGATGATCCGACAGTCGGCGGCGATCTGCTCGCGCCCGCCGATGCGGAAGAAGAGCCGCTCCTGGAGAACACGGAGGAGCTTGATCTGCATCGACACCGCCATCTCGCCGATCTCGTCGAGGAAGAGGGAGCCGCCGTTGGCCATCTCGACCTTGCCCGTCTGGCGCGACGCCGCGCCGGTGTAGGAGCCGCTCTCGTGGCCGAAGAGCTCGTTCTCGATGAGCTCCGCCGGGATCGCCGCGCAGTTGATCGCAATAAACGGGGCCTCGGCACGCGGCGATGCCCGGTGGATGGCGCCGGCCACCAGCTCCTTGCCGGTGCCCGACTCGCCGGTAATGAGGATGTTGGCGCGGCTCGCGGCGACCGCGTGGATCGTCTCCACTACCTCATGGATCGCCGGGCTGCGGCCGAGGATGCCGAACCGCTCCTGGCCGGGAGCCTCCGCCTCCGCGCTCGGCGTGCCTCGGGCGGTGAGCAGGGCGTGGCGGAGGATCGCCACCATCTCATCGAGGTCCACCGGCTTGGTGAGATAATTCGCCGCACCCCCCTTCATCGCCGCCACCGCGTTATCGATGGAGCCGAAGGCGGTGATCACCACCACCGGTACGAAGGGACGGGTGCGCTTGACCCACTGGAGGATGTCGAGGCCCGACCTCCCCGGCAGGCGCATATCGGTGAGGACGAGATCTACCTCGGTCTCGGAGAGCTTGTCGACCGCCTCCTCGTAGCTCCCCGCCGTTTCCACCGTAAACCCCTCGTTCTTCAGGTGGATGGAGAGGACCTTGCGGATATTGCGCTCGTCATCGACCACCATGATTCGCTGCATCGTCGTCACTCGTGACTCCCTTCCACGAGCCGTAGGCGGATCGCGAAGGTGGTTCCGGGGGCGGCCGACTCCAGCTCGATCTCCCCATGCTGCGCCACGATCATCTTGTAGACCGTGGCCAGACCGAGACCGGTGCCGTCGCTCTTGGTGGTGAAGAAGGGCTGAAAGATCTTCTCGACATCCGCCGGGGCGATCCCGGGGCCGGTGTCGTGAATGCGTACCACGAGACGATCGTCGTCGACAACGCCGCTCACCCGGAGGGTCCCGCCACCCTCCATCGCCTGCATCGCGTTGAGGAAGAGGTTCACGAACACCTGCTTCAACAGCCGTGGGTCGGCGAGGACCGACGGCGTGTTATCGAGCTCTTCGACCACCTCGACCCCCGCCTCCTCCAGATCGGGGTCGAGCAGCTCCACGACCCGCCCGACCACCGCCGCCACGTCGCACGGTCCCACCTCCGGCCGCGGGGTACGGGCGAAGCGGAGAAAATCCTCGGACATCCGGGTGAGCTCCTCCGCCTCCTCCTTGATCACCTCGATGTAGTCGCCGGCATCGGCCGGGTGGTCCACCTTCTCCAACCCGGTAATCGCACCGCGGATCGCGTGCAGGCTGTTGCGCGTCTCGTGGGCGACCTGGGCCGACATCTGGCCGATGGTCGCCATGCAGGTGAGGCGCTGGCGCTCCTCCGAGAGGCGCCGAAACTCGCGCAGGTAGCGGCGGGTGTTCGCCACCATGCGCAGAAACGAATCGCGCAACAGCACCGTCTCGTCCTTGTCGTCGCCGGCCGCCACCCGCTCCTCATCCGGGTAGATCTCCCGGTCGAACCGCTCCGCCTCGCGCGCCAGCTCGACAATGGAGCGGGTCAGGGCATTGGAGATGACCACCGCGCCGCCGATGCCGAGGGTAAAGATGATCAGAGCGAGGGAGAGGAGCTGGCGCAAGGTCTGGCCAAGCTCCCGGTCGACACGTGCCCACTCCGCCTCCTGGTCGAAGGTGACCCGCGCCACCCCGAGGAGATCGCCACCGATCTCCACCGGCATGATAAGGGCGTCGGGACGTTCCTCGACCTCGGACCGCGCAGCCTTGGCGTGGGCCATGAAGTCGGCGAGCTCCGGGTCCACCGCGCCGATCGCCGAGACCGCGTCGGCGGCGACCACCACCGCCCGCCGATCGGCGATCTGCACCCCGCTCACCCCACCGGCCGCGGTGAGCTGACCGATCTGGTCCATGAGGAAGCCGTAGTCCCGCGACAGGAGGGCGTCGGAGGCGGTGAGGGCGAGCTTCTTGACGATCGAGACGTGGAAGTCGCCGAGCTGCTCCAAGAGCTTCCCGCGCACCGTCGTCATCACCACCGCGCTGACGGTGAGGAAGATGGCGACGATGAGCACCACCACGTAGACCACCCCCTTGGTCCGAATACTCGTACGCCGGTTGAGGTCGTGCAGGGCGGCCACCATCTCGCCTTACTCCTCGGAGACCCCGGCACTTGCGGCGCCGACGGTGAGGCTATCGGCCACCGCCCGGCGTTGCGCGGGATCGACCCGCTTCGAGGCGCTCAGGCGCCATGGTGCCAGCGGCGGCGTGATCGCGAGGAGACGGAGCCGCTCGGCGTGGAGGTCCGGCGCCAGACGATCGAGGGTGTCGCGGGTGAGGAAGCCGGCGTCGGCCCGCCCCCGGTAGACCGCCAGGGCGACCGCCTCACAGGTGGGGAGCTCGACCCAGCTCGCCTCACTGAGGTCGATCCCCTTGGCGGCGAGCCACCGCTGCTGGGCGAGGTAGCCCCCCTCGGAGTGGCGCGAGGTGATCGCGATCTTCGCCCGTTTAAGGTCGGCGATCCCCTTCACCCGCCCCCCCGCGCCCGCCACGATCACCCCGCGACTCGCCTCCGGGGAGGAGAGGGCGACCTGCCCGAGCGCCACCTCGCCGGCGGGCCGCCCCGGGGCGAGGAGCGACGCCTCCTGGAGATAGAGATCACCGCCATCCGCCTCCTTGAGGACGATAAAATCGCCGATGCTCCTGGGAATCCGCAGGTGATAGCCCACTCCGGTCGCCGCCCGCAGGCGGTCGAGCAGGGGCCGCAACCGAACAAAGAGGTCGGCGTCGTAATAGAGCGGCTCCACCACCAGGGTAGGGCGCCCCTGGTACAGACCGGAGCCGGACTCGGCGGCGTGGGTGACGCTGTCGAAGAAGAGACGGACAATGTCGTAGTCACGGTCACGCGCCGGGGCCAGACCGTCCACCCCATCGTCGATCGGGCCGAGGACGTCGAGGCGATCGGGCGCCTTGTTGACGCTCAGGAGGATCTCTCTGAGGCGCCGGGTCATCGCCTCCCCGAGGCCGCTGCGCGCCGCGAAGAGGTACTGGGGAATCGGATACGAGTGGCGCAGGACCCGCAGCCCCATCTCGTCGAGACGCCGCGCCTCCATCTCCGGGATGCCGGTGACGTCGAACATCCGCGCCATCACCGCCAGGCGGGCGCTCTCGTCGTTACCGAGGTGGACCGCCTGGAGAAAGTCCGACTCCGAAAGGCCGACGCGCCCGAGCATGATCCGCGGCAGCAGCCCCGAGCCGGGGCAATTGTAGCGGCCGAAGACCATCTCCTTGTCCATCAGGTCGGCGGTGCGCTGGATCGGCGAATCCTTCCTGACCACCAGAGCGCTGCGGTACTCGTCACTGCCGTGGACCCGTAGCCGCGCCAGGGGGACGAGGGAAACGCGCTGGGTGAGCTGGCAGTAGCGGGTTGGGCAGATGAAGACGACGTCGATCTCCTCCTTCTCCAGGAGCTTCGCCATGTCCGAGCTGCGGTGGGCGACACTGAGCTCGATGGCATGGTGGAGGCGGGCCTCCATGTACCGCTTCAGGGGGACGAAGCCGCGGTACATCTTCGAGGGGCTCTTCATCTGGATGACGACCATCCGCAGAGGCGGCGTGGCGGTCGCCGCAGCGGCGTCACCGCACGCCATCGCCAGCGCCACCAGGAGTGCCACGATTGCTCTACGCATCTGCCTCTTCACCCCCTCATCGCGCCGTCCCGACCCTAGGAGCCTGTCGGACTTATGCACGATCTACTACGGAAAAGCGGATCTCGGC
>CAZRGD010000079.1:0-4857 GCA_964599505.1 uncultured Nitrospirota bacterium
CTGCCGGTCGGTTGCGGAAGCACACCATCGCCTCCTTCCCATCCGCCGCGGTCACCACCTGGTAACCGGCCTCGGTGAAGAGGGTGGAGAGCATCTCGCGCACCTGGGGGTCGTCGTCTACCGCGAGGATCGTGGCCATGGGGCTAACCGTGTTGGATCGGAGAGAAGAGTTGCTGGAGGGTGCGTGCCAGCTCGGGACCGGAGATGGGCTTGGTGAGGCGTTTTCGGATGACGGTGTTGTCTCTCGTCCCTTCATCGGCGTATCCGGTGAGGAGAATGATCGGCAGGTCGGCGCGGACCTCGACGAGGGCGGCGGCCAGGGAGGTGCCGCTCATCGCCGGCATCACCTGGTCGGTGATCACCAGGTCGGTGGCGGTCGGGTCGTTGCGGATCGCCTCCAGCGCCCGACGCGGATCGGTGTAGAGGGTGGGGTGATAGCCGAGGTCGGTGAGGATTGCGCCGAGGATGGCGGCGACCGGCGCCGTGTCGTCGACGATCACGATGCGCTGGCCTGCCCCCCGGGGAACGGAGAGGGTGGGGGGCTCGGTCGGCGCTCCCTGTTCCACCGCCGGCAGGTCGATGCGCACCGTGGTTCCCTTGCCCACCTCGCTCTCCACCTCCATGCGGCCGTGGTGGTCGGCGATGATGCCGTGGACCACCGAGAGGCCGAGGCCGGTCCCCTCATCCACCGGTTTGGTGGTGAAGAAGGGGTCGAAGATCCGCTCCCGGATCGACTCGTCTATGCCACAGCCGGTGTCGCGGACGACCAGGCGGAGCCACTCACGCTCCCCCGCGCCCTCTGCCTCGCGATGGCCGGCGAGGGAGACCTCCAGGGTTCCGCCTCCCTCGCGCATGGCGTGGTAGGCATTGGTAGCGAGGTTCATCACCACCTGGTGGAGCTGGGTCGGGTCGGCGATCACATCCGGGGCGTCGGGGTCGATGCGGGCGTGGACCTCGATGGTCGCCGGCAGGGTGGCGGTGAGGAGCTTCAACGCCTCCTTCACCACCGGCTGGAGGCGACACGGTCGGCGGATGGTCTCGGTCTGGCGGCTGAAGGTGAGGATCTGGCACACCAGATCACGGGCACGCTTGGCACCGATGAGGACGTGGTCGAGGTAGGACTGGGTTGGGTGGTCCTCAGGCAGGGCGTCGCGGCCGAGATCGGCGTAGCCGAAGATTGCCTGGAGGATGTTGTTGAAGTCGTGGGCGATGCCGCCGGCCAACGTCCCGATTGCCTCCATCTTCTGGGACTGGCGGAGCTGGCGTTCGAGGCTGGCGTGCTCGACTTCGAGCCGGCGTCGCTCCTGGCGAGCGCGGAGTGTGCGAATGCCGTGGGCGACGTCATCGGCGAGCTCGGCCAGCAACGCCACCTCGGCGTCGTCGAATGCGTGTGGCTCGGGGGCGTAGACATTGAGGCAGCCGAGGGCGTGGTCACCCTCGCCGTCAAAGGGGAGGGCGACGGAGGAGGTGTAGCCTCGCGCCGTCGCCGCCTCGCGCCACGGGGCGTAGGCGGGGTCGTCGCGGAGGTCCTGGGCCACCTGGGGCGTACGAGTGCGGATGGCGGTGCCGGTAGGGCCGCGGCCATGGGGGGTGTCGGCCCAGGTGAGGCGGAGGTGCGCGAGGTAGTCGTCGTCCACGCCCACCTGAGCCGCCACCTCCACCGTGTGCTCCGGGTCGTCGTGGGCCAGGCCGATCCACGCCATCCGGTAGCCCGTTGCCTCGACTACGATGCGGCAGATCTCGGTGAGAAAGGGACCCTCCTCTTCGGCATGGACCAGGGCGCGGTTGCAGCCGCTGTAGGCACGCAGGGCGCGATTCATGTGGCGGAGGGCGGCCTCCGTCCGGTGGCGTTCGATCGCCAGGGCGACGACGTTCGCGGCGGTCTCGATGAGGTCGACCTCCACCGCGGTGGGGCGGCGCGCCTCGCGGTAGTACATCGCCAGGGTGCCGAGGAGGTCGCCGCCGGCGGCGAGGATCGGCTGTGACCAACAGGCGCGGAGGTCGTACTCAGCGGCGATCTCCTTGAAGGCGGCCCACAGGGGGTCGGTGGCGATCTCCGCCACCACCACCCGCTGGCGGCGAAAGGCGGCGGTGCCGCAGGACCCCATGGCCGGGCCGATGGGGAGGCCGTCAACCTGGGCGTTGTAGCTCTCCGGGAGGCTCGGGGCGGCGCCGTGGCGGAGGCATTGGCTCGCCGGGTCGAAGAGGAGGATGGAGCAGGCCATCTCCGGCCGTTCCGCCTCCACCAGTCGGGCGAGGTTGGCCAGAATTTCGGGGAGTGGCTGGTTACCCGCAGCCACCGCCTCCAGGAGGGCGAGGTGGCCGCGGCTCCCGCGGGCCGGCATCGCCTCGGACTCGGCGAGTTGGGCGCGCAGATCGGCGATTTCTTCCAGCAGGGCCTCACGGCTCGGTCGTTCGGTATCCATGGGGAGGCGAGAAAGAATAGCAACGCCACAATGCGAATACGATCTCTTCAGGTCGAGAACCGGACGGCGCTGCGCCGCTCCTTCACAATTTCGCCTTAGATCGTCTCGCCGGTGCGCTGCCAGTCGGCGAGGAAGGCGGCGAGCCCCTTGTCGGTGAGGGGGTGGGCGGCGAGCTTGCGGATCACCGCGAAGGGGATGGTGGCTACATGCGCCCCGAGGAGCGCCGCGGCGTGGACGTGCTCCGGGTGGCGGATCGAGGCGACCAGGACCTTCGTGGCGTAGCCGTAGTTGCGGTAGAGGGTGACGATGTCGTCGATCAGCTCCATCCCGTCCTGGCCGATGTCGTCGAGGCGGCCGACGAAGGGGGAGACGAAGGTCGCCCCCGCCTTCGCCGCCAGGAGCGCCTGGTTGGCGGAAAAGCAGAGGGTGAGGTTGGTCTTGATGTCGCGGCCGCTGAGCGCCTTGCACGCCTTGATGCCGTCGACGGTGATCGGCAGCTTCACGGTGATGTTCGAGTGGATCTCGGCGAGGCGCATTCCCTCGGTGATCATCCCGGCGGCGTCGGTGGCCACCACCTCGGCGGAGATCGGGCCGTCGACGATGGAGCAGATCTCCTCCAGGACCTCGCGGAAGGGGCGGCCGGTCTTGGCCACCAGGGACGGGTTGGTGGTCACCCCGTCGAGGACGCCCATGGACTGGGCCTCGCGGATCTCCGCCACGTCGGCGGTGTCGATAAAGAACTCCATGGCGCGCTCCTGAAAAAGTGGGAGCGCGTAGGGTAGGGGAGCGGGAGCGGCGCGGCCATACGCGCCGGGCGTGCCGCCGCATGTGACGAGAGGCGGAATGGAGCCATGGCTGAGGGGAAAAGGTAGGAGCGAGCTTCTGCTCGCGATCCGCGGCCTTCGGCCGCGGCAGGCCCTTGGGGCCTGAATCGCCGGCGGGAGCCGGCTCCTACCGGTCCATCCGCCGGCGGGCGAGGAGGAGGGCGGCGGCGGAGCCGAGGAGCAGCAGGGAGGTGGGTTCGGGGACAGAGGCGGCGGCGACCGCCGCGCTGTCGTTGATGGCGCCGAGGATGCCGCCGACGTGGATGAGGCCGTCGCTGGAACGGTAGTCGGTGAGGATCACTTCGAGTTGGCCGCCCGCAAGCCCTGCGGCGTAGGTGCCGCCGGTGTAGGTGAGGTCGGCGGCGTAGAGGTAGGGGGAGCCGTCGGAGAAGGTGGAGATCACTCCGTTGGAGACCGTCGCGGTGAGCTCGGAGCCGCCGGTGCCGATGATCAGGGTGCCGTTGGCGCCGGTGGCGTCGGCAGTGGTGAGGAGGAGGGGGCTCAACGGGAGGTTCAGACGGCTGGAGTCGGCGTATTCGATGTGTTCGACATGGCCGTCGATCTGTACCCCCGTGGGCGCCAGCCAGGGGGCGCTGGGGTCACGGAGATAGGTGAATCCCGTGTCCGTGCCGAAGTCGGCGAAGCACAACTGCGGGTAGGGGAGGATCGCGCCGGCGGCGTGGCCGGCAGGCAAAAGAACGGCGGCGAGGAGGAGGGCGCGCAGCATGGTCATACCTCGGGAATGGGTGGCGACAAAGAGGAGGAAGAGCCCGGCCGAGAAGAGGAGGGCGGTGGTGGGCTCGGGCACGGCGTTGATGGACTGCGGTACGGCGGCAAGGGCGAGGATCCGGCCATTCACCCGGCCGGAGAAATCGGCGTTGAACATCTGGGCGCTGAACGGGGTGGTGAGGTTGAGGGAGAGGCCGAAGAGGGGCGACGGGTCGGTGAGCTCCTGGGCCACGGTGCCGCTCGTGGGGGTGATCTCTCCGATCAGGCGGCCGAAGTCCCAACCGGCCGGGCCGGCGAGCTCGGCGGAGGTGAGGTCGCCGACGAGGAGGGTCGTCCCGTCGTTGTCTGTCACCAGGACTCCGGGATCGCCCGGTATGGGATCGAGGGTGGCGATGATCACCGGCCCCGTGGTGAGGCTGGCGAACCGGGCATTGAGGAGGAAGGTGCTCCCCGGCAGGAGCGCGGGGAGGGGGAGCTCCTGGGTGCGGGCGATGTCACCCTCTACCACCACCTCACCGGTCGCCTGGGTGAAGCGGATGGCGCCGTCGAAGAAGAGCGCCGGCATTGCCTCGGCGTGGCCGAGGGGGAGGAGGAGGGCGAGGAGGAGGATGCGAGTGAACATGGGGAAACCTCGGTCTGGTTTCCCCTCCCCTAGCAATAACGATGCCGAGGTCGTTGAGTTTTTCTCTACCCTGTAGAAACAATCAGTTGTGGATAATGAAGCACTTTTTACTCAAAGAAATTTCGACACCGGTCTCAGGATGACACGGATCCTTTTTGAGCCACGCCGGGCCACTGCGCGGCGTCTGGGAGGCGGTCAGAGGCGAGCTCCTGCTCGCGATCGGGGCCGAAGGCCCCGCCCGCCCTTCGGGCGGGAT
>CAZRGD010000079.1:4957-8760 GCA_964599505.1 uncultured Nitrospirota bacterium
CCGCCCTTCGGGCGGGATCGGGGGCATGGCCCCCTCCTACTCGTAGCGCAGAGCCTCAACCGGCTCCAGCTTTCCCGCCTGCCAGGCGGGGAAGAGGGTGGCCAGCAGCGAGATCGCGGCGGCGGCGAGGGTGACAAGGGCGAAGTCCGACGCCTGCATCCGTACCGGCAGGGTGGTGAAGTAGTAGACGTCGCCGGGGAGCTGGATGAAGTGCCACTTGTCGAGCACGGTGCACAGGATCAGGCCGATCACCAGGCCGATGAGGGTGCCGGTGCAGCCGATAAGGACCCCCTGCCAGAGAAAGATGCGGCGCACGAAGCGGCGTGTCGCCCCCATCGAGCGGAGGATGGCGATCTCCCGCCCCTTCTCCATCACCACCATCACCAGGCTGGAGATGATGTTGAAGGCGGCTACCAGGATGATCAGGGTGAGGATCAGGAACATGGTGACCTTCTCCAGCTTCAGGGCGGAGAAGAGGTTGCGGTTCATGTCGATCCAATCGCGCGCCCAGTAGGGGAAGCCCAGCGCCGTCTGCAACCGCGCGGCGGTGTCGCGGGCGTGGAAGAAGTCGTCCGTCTTCACCGCGATGCCGGTGACCGCGCTCCCCATCTTGAGAAACGACTGGGCCTCGCTCAGGCCGCAGTACGCCATCGACGAGTCGTACTCGTACATCCCGGTCTCGAAGATCCCGGCGACTCGGAAGGTGCGGATCTTCGGCAGGATGCCGCCCATGGGTGACGGCTCTCCCTGGGGCGAGACCACCGAGACGTCGTCGCCCACCCACGCCCCGAGGGTGCGGGCGAGCTCGTTGCCGATGAGCAGGGGCGGTCGCCGCTGATCCCCCTCGACGATCGCCGGCTCCTCGGCGAGCGCCGCGATCGAACCCTCCTTCATGTCCTTGGGCAGGTGCGAGACCTTGCCCACGGTGGCTGGGTCGATGCCGTGCAGGACCACCCCGGAGACGCCGCGCGGGGTGGTGAGCATCACCTGGGTGAGGACGAAGGGGGAGGCGCCGGTGACCGAGGGGTCCTTGCGGATCGTCTTCAGGGCGCCGGCCACGTCGGTCACCCCGGCCGGGTCGTGGGCGAGGACCACCAGGTGGGCGTTGGTGGAGAGGATCTTGTCTCGGAGATCATCCTCAAAGCCGGTCATCACCGCGATTACCGTCAACAACGCCGCCACCCCGAGGGCGATCCCGCCGACCGAGAACCAGGTGATCAGAGAGACGAAGCGGCTCTTGCGCCGCGAGCGGAGGTAGCGCAGGGCGATAAAGAGGTCGGTGGGCATGGGGCTCGCGTTGCTCGCAGGGGGTAGGAGCTAGGGATTAGGGGCGAGGGGGGGGCGCCGCTGTGCGGCCAGCAACTCATTGCGTGGGTAGCTTTCGGCAATCAGCTCTCGGCGGGCGACTTGGGGGAGGAGGGTAGGAGGTGTCGGCGCGGCCGGCCAGGGGGGGGGGCTCCATCCGCGTCAAATGCGGGGCGACCTCGCATCGTGCATGCCGGAAGCGATTTCAACGCACAGGCGGAATCTACCTGCCGCATCGAGGAGACCCTCGGTGTGGCTGCCTCGCCTCACGCATCCTGACCGTCCGACGCGGTGGTAGGTTGTTCCCGCAGGCAAATCGGCCCAGCCCGCCCAGCATCTTCATCCTCCGTGCGCCCTTCGTGGCTTGGCCCCGCCCCCGGCAGGGGCCGCTTGCGCTGATTTGTCGGCGCGGTGACCCTCTTGGCGATGTTCAATCCGTGAGCCGGAGGAGAGGGTGATGGGCAATCTGGTGGTCTGTTGTGACGGGACGTGGAATACGCCGGAGCAGCGGGAGGAGGGGGTGCCGGTACCCACCAACGTGGTCCGGCTCTACAACGCGGTGGCGGAGAGGGATGGGGCGGGAGCGGAGCAGCTTCGCTATTACCACCCGGGGGTGGGGAGCGAGGGGAACTGGTGGGAGCGGCTCGCCGGGGGTAGCGCTGGGGTCGGCTTGATCCGCAATATCCTCAGCGCCTATCGCTGGCTCGGCACAACCTACCGCGATGGCGACGGTGGCGATCGGCTCTTCCTCCTCGACGATCCGAAGAAGTATGCCTTCCACGCCACCGACCTGGGTGACGGCGTGGTCCATGCTCGCCAGGCCCTGGCGCTGGACGAGGTGCGCGCCTCGTTCAGCCCGACCCTGTGGACCGATGTGGCGCCGGGACGAGACGTGAAGCAGGTGTGGTTCCCCGGGGTCCACGCCGACGTGGGTGGCGGCTACCGCGAGACCGCGCTTTCCGACTGTCCCCTCCGGTGGATGGTGGACGAGTCGGAGGGGCTCGGCCTCTGCTTGGATTCGAAGATGGTGGGGCAGGTCGAGCCGAATCCGCGCGGCGTGCTCCACGACTCGCGCACCGGTCTCTTCAAGATGCTGCGCAGCCAGCCGCGGAGCTGCCCGGCGATCGGCGCCGGCAACGGGGCGGTGAGCGGGGCGGCGGTGGAGCGGCACAAAAATCCGCCCATCGACCAGGCGCCCTACCGGCCGACCCGGGTGCTGGCTCCCGGCGACGAGGTGGAGCTTTCCATCTACGCAGCGCAGCCGTGGAACGAGACCGGCCTCTACCTGGAGGCGGGTGGGGTCTACGAGCTCACCGCCACAGGCCAGTGGATCGATCGGACCATCAAGTGCAGCCCCGACGGCACCACCGTCGGCCGCTTCAAGATCGGCGAGCTCGCCCACCTCGCCGGCTCCCTCTGGGGGCAGGTGGAGGAGGTCTTCAAGCGGGTGTCGAAGAATGAGCAGGCCGACTTCCGCGGCACCAAGCGGATCGAGGCGCTGCCGTGGTTCGCCCTCGTCGGGGTTGTCGCCAACGGCGGCAACCCGGGGGCGGACGGCACCCCGGCGCCGCACGAGGTGATCCCGATCAAGGGGGGCTGTACCCACACCCCGATGCGGGCCGGCTACCTCTATGGATTCGCCAACGACGCGTGGCATTTCTACGACAACAACCACGGGAGGGTGATCCTCAAGGTTCGGCGGGTCGCATGAGGCGGCGTTTTGGGGTCGTCCCCTCGGTCGCGGCCGTGTCGCGATCCCTGGCGACCCTGCTCATTGCGTTCGGGGTGGTGATTGCGTGTGTGCACCCCGCCGAGGGGGCATCGTGGGCGGCGATGAAGGCGAAGATCCGCCACCGCTTCCCCGCGGTGAAGACCATCACCACCGAGGCCCTCGCCGCCTGGCTCGCCGACCCGTCGCGGCCGCCGCCGCTGCTCCTCGATGCGCGGGCACCGGCGGAGTACGCGGTGAGCCACCTGCGTGGAGCCCACCTCGCCCCTGACCTCACGGCGGCGAAGGGGATCCTCGCCGGCTCGCCCATGACGCGGCCGGTGGTCGTCTACTGCTCCGTGGGCTACCGCTCCGCGGCCCTCGCGGCGAGGCTCCAGGACGCCGGCTTCACCGGGGTGCGCAACCTTGAAGGCTCCATCTTCCAGTGGGCGAACGAGGGACGGCCGGTTTACTGCGCCGGCGGGCATGTAGAGGGGCGCGACGAGCGGCCGGTGCGCGCCGTCCATCCCTACAGCCGCCGCTGGGGCCGCTATCTTCACCGCGACCTCTGGTCGTGGGGGCGGGGGTCGACGCGGTAGCCATACGGCCGTTCTCTTCGAGCCGGCGACAGCTTGAGGGGGCGAGGGCGGCGAGGCACGCTCCGAGGTCGGACCCCGGCCCGTCCCTTGCCATGTCACCCCCTTCGCCCCCTCCCCGCCGCCCTCACCCCTCCCCGCTCCATCTGGGGTACTGCCCCCACGTCCACCCCGGCGCCGACCTCGCCGCCCTT
>CAZRGD010000080.1:0-8740 GCA_964599505.1 uncultured Nitrospirota bacterium
CCCCTAGCCCCTTTCTCTCATTCACTTCCATTACCATCTCATCACTCCAAAACGCCCGGCCCCCACCTCTAGTGGCCTCCCGGAATATGGGGCAGCTTCGAGAGGTGGCCGTAGTAGCGGTGAGTTACCGCCGGGTAACGGTCGAGGTCGGCGCGCCACTCCACAACCGTGGGCGCCATCCGGGGGACACGGTCCTCCCCCTTGGGCACCGCGATCACCGGGAAGGCGCGCTCCGCTGCCGCCAGGAGTTGGAAGGCGGGGCTGGTGAGGAGCAGCTTCGCCGCCGGGTACTGCCACAGGAGGGTGTCCACCAGGGTGTTAGAGAGATACGGGGTGTCACCGCGGCCGTCGCGATTCACGTCCCAGCCGAGGTAGTCGCTCCAGTAGTTGCCATCCCACCGCTGGTCGCGGGAGGCGACGAACTTCACCTGAATCTCGTTGTCGATGAAGGCGTTGCCGGTGATCGAGTTGTCCTCGGAGCCGCCCCAGTAGTGCATCCCGAGGTGGTTGCGGGCCACGAGGTTATTCTCGATCCGGTTGTAGAGCGAGTTGTAGACGAAGATCCCCTTGGTGTTGGAGATCACCAGGTTGCCCACGGCGCTGCTGCGGGTGTCCTGGACGAAGAGGATGCCGTGGGTGCGGTTGTTGTAGAGGGTGTTGCCACGCGCCTCGATCCCCTTGGAAAACATCAGGGCGAGCCCCACATAGTTCTCCGTCGCAAGGTTGTCGTTGTAGCTGCTGCCGTCGCACCACATGGTGTGGATAGAGTAACGCGAGCGCCGGATGGTGTTACCGGTGACCCGGCACTTACGACTGAGCTCCATGTAGATGCCGTCGCGCGCATCCAGCACGGTGTTGCCGCGGATCTCCGCCCCATTCACATCCCACAGGTGGATCCCGTCTCCACGGTCGTTCACCCGCAGCTTCGCCCGCCCCTCGATCCGGTTGTCGATCACCATGGGCCGCGGGTCGCCATGCAGCCAGATGCCGAACCAGCAGTCGACGATCCGGTTGTGCGCGAGGCGAACATCGGCGGCCGCCTGCGCCACCCACAGCCCCGAGTCGGAGCGCTCGTAGTCGCCCCCGCTCGCGCGCACCACAAACCCCTCCACGACGACCTTGGAGGCGTTCACCACCACCACGTGGCCATGACCACCCCCGTCGAGGATCGCCCCCTCCTGGCCGCGCAGGGTGATCTGCTTGTTGATGATGAAGTTGCCCGAGTAGACCCCCGGCGCCACCTCCACCGTGTCGCCATCGGCGCTCGCGGCGAGGACCGTCGCCAGGGGGCGTCCCCCCGGTGCCACCTGCCAGGTGCGCGCGCTGGCGGCGGTGGCGAAGAGGGTGAGCGCCAGGATCGAGGCGTGGAGCATGAGGCGCACCGGCCGCCCCTTCTTGCGCGCGGTGATCAGCTCCGGGCAGCGCGCGGGATCCTCGCCGGTGGACTGGCAGTCCCAGCAATGGAGACACTCGCGGTAGTTGATCTTCCCCGTCTCGTGGGAGATCGCCTTCGGCTCGCACCCCTTGTAGCAGATCTTGCAGGTGGTGCAGTGCTCGTACCGCTTGAGCTTGTCGAGAGGCTTGAAGGAGGCCAGGGCGAGCGCCCCGCCAAGGGGGCAGAGGAAACGGCAGAAGGCACGGTAGACCACCATTGAGCCGATGGTGACCACGGCGAAGTAGGTCACGAACTCGGCCGGGCGGGCGAGGCGCAAAATAAAGGTCTTGAACGGCTCCACCTCATCGAGCATCTCCGCCGCCGGCAGGGAGACGAAGGCCACCGCGAGGATCACCAGGAAGGTGGCGTACTTGGTCCACCGCCACACCGGGCCCGGGTCCCAGCGATCGATCCGCCGCACCAACCGCCGCGGTGCCACCTTGTGCCACGCCGTGGTGAGGAGCTCCAGGAGCGCCCCGTACGGGCAGAGCCAGCCGCAGAAAAAGCCCCGTCCCCACAGGGGCAACGAGAGAAGGATGGCGATCCAAAACAGAAAGATCAGCGGCTCGGAGAGGAAGATCTCGAAGGGGAACTTGCCATGCACCGCTGAGCTCACCGGGGTGAGGATCTGGGTGGTGGAGGGCTGTGCCTTCATCAGCAGGCCGACCCACCCCACCGCCACCACCGCCACCGTCCGATGGATCCACTTGCGGTAGGGGAGGAGGCGCCGGCGAAAGACGAAGAGTCCCGCGGCGGCGATCAGGAAGAGACCGAACGCCGCCGCGCTCCGGGCGCTCTCCTGCCACCGGGTCACCCAAAAGGGGACGTCCTTGTCCACGAAGTCCGACGGCAGGACGTAGTCGCTCACGAAGGTGGCGTACTCTTTCTTGTCGTGGACGCGGTACGGCAGGGTGAGGTGAAAGGTGAACGGTGCCGCCGGGTCGAACTGCTCGTTCTTGACGTAAAAGATGCCCCCTTCGCGAAACGACGGGGCACCATCGATGTCGAGGTTCGTGTGGTTGACGTAGTCGAGGTCCTTGAAGACGAAGAGGTTGCTCCCCTGTTCTAGGGAGAAGCGATCGAAGATGCCCCCGCGCGCGAAGCCCGCCCCCTTGAAAGACTCGCCACCCTGGCCGCCGATGAACAGGGCGCTGCCGCCATCACGGTGCAGGCGATCCACCACATTCTTGTAGTACCGCTCCCCGAGGAGGTTCTTGCCCACCGAGGGGGGATCGAGGACCGCATAGACGAGGTCGAGGGCCGCCCCTTCGCCCGTCTTGTGGACCGTCTCCGGCGCCACCCGCAGGTGGCCGATCGCCCCGGTGCGGACCAGGGTAGGCCAGTCGAGGGGCTTGAAGGTGGCCGATGGCCGCCGCGTGCGCACCTCCGCAGCCTTCAAGATCCCCACCTCCTGGGCCACCTTTCGCCCCGCCTTGAGGATCGTGGCGTTCTCCGCCATTGCCGTGACCGTGGCACCGCTGATCCCGTCCACCGTCACGTACCCGGCCTTCGGGGTGTTGCTGATAAGGATGCGATCCCGGATGTCCTTGCCCGGATACTGGGCGACGAAGTCGAGAATCACCTGATTGCTCAGGCCAATCAGGACGATCGGCTCGGCATGGCGGACGATCTTCGCACCGAGGATCTTGCCCTTCGGGTCCAACCCCACGAGGGTGTCGAGGGTGTGGCCCGAGTAGCCCGGGACCGACACCAGATCGTCGGTGAGACAGACATAGCCGAGGAGCTTGTCGCCCCCATACCCCTCCCAGTACCCATCTTTGCGCACAAACTTCGTCGCATCCGGGAGGACGTCCGCCAGGGTGTAGGCAAACTTCTTCTCACCGAACAGCGCCTGCGCCCGTGCACCGGCGGCCAGTGCCACCCACAAGGTGGCCACCACCAGCGACACACCGACCCACCGACTCGCTTCATGCTTCCGTTTCAAGAGCAGCTCCCGCTTCGGGCTCGCGAACCAATCACTCCCAGAAACTCGCATCCCGCCTCCACGCCAACACTCGGCGTGAGCTCTCGGGAGTGATTTCTGCATGGGCCCTTCCCCGTCTTTTTCCTATACGCCTATCCCCTTAGCTCAGGACCCTTACCCGATGGGAACACGAAGGCACGAAAGGAGGAAAACACGAAAAGTTTTGGTGGAGTTTTTTCGTGTTTTTAGGTTTTCGTGCCTTCGTGTTCTGCATTCGCCGATCTGTTCTGGGGCTTCATGAGCTAAGGGAATAGGCAGTTTTTCCTATGAGAAAGGCGGGTTTGAACCGTGGCCGGTGGCCGGTATGAGAACCGGCCACCGGCCTTCTTATTGAACCGCGCCTTATACTTCCTTCGCCTTCACGATGAAGCGCATGCGCATCTCCAGATGAAGGGCGTGACAGAAGTTCGTGCAGTAGATCCAGTAGACACCCGGTTTGTCCGCGGTGATGGTCACCGACTTCGTCTGGAAGGGACCGACCACGAAGTTGACGTTGTAGTCGGAGATACAGAACCCGTGTGACAGGTCGGGGATCTCGTCGTGGTTGGTAACAATGAAGGTGACCTTGTCGCCCTCGTTCACGGTCACCTCCTGCATCCCATAGACCGGGGCATTGGCGGTTACCCGAACAATCACCTTGTTGCCGTGACGCTCCACCCCATTCTTGTGAACCGTGAGGGGGTTCGAGTCCATGTCGCCACGGTCACGCACGTGCGGCTCGATGAGGTCACGGCGAACGATAATGCAATCGTGGGGCTCGGCGTAGGCGGACTCGTCGTGGAGGAGCCGCATCTTTTTGCCACTGATATCGATGAGCTGATCGTTGTCCGGCTTCAGAGGACCGACGTTCAAAAAACGATCTTTGGAGATCTTGTTGAGCGAGATGAGGAACTTGCCGTCCGCGTCCTTCGTCTCCGCCATCGACGCCATGGTGTGACCCACCTGATAGTGGATGTCGATGCGGTCGACCACCGCCGTGGCCCCCTCCTTCGGGTGCTGGTAGAGATCGATCGCCTTCTGGATATTCCACTTGACGATCTGGCTGTCGATGAACAGCGAGGTATAGGCGTTCCCACGGCCGTCAAAGGTCGTGTGCAGCGGCCCGAGGCCGATCTGCGGCTCCGCGACGATGCAGTCCTTCGCCGTGATCTTGCCGGCAAAGGCATCCGCCAGCTTGTCGATGGCGACCACCGTGGCGGTGGGCGAGACCTTCCCGGAGGCGACCGCGTACTTGCCGTCGGGGCTGATGTTCACCCCGTGCGGGTTCTTCGCCACCGGGATGTAGAGCGTCAGGCCGGTTCCTGCCTTGCCATCCAGGACCTTCACCCCATCGACCAACTTGTAGTGTCCGTCCTTGAGCGCCTTCTTGATCGCATCCCAGTTAAAGACCACCAGCCAGTCACGGTCGGCGGAGAGCATCTCGGAGATCGTCCCCCCCTCCTCGGAGTTATACGAAGTGGCAAAGGAGTACTTGCCCTGGTAGTCGGTCGCCGCGAGGTCGAGGTTGCACGGCACGCGCACCTGGCAAACGACCTTCATCTTGTTGGCATCCACGATGGTGTGCATGCCGCCATAGCTCTTGGAGGCCTCGAGCTCGCCTTTACCGTTGTTGTTCAACGGAATCCGGAACTCGCTGTTCACCACCAGCCAGTCGGTCTGCGGATAGCGCTGGGGAAAGATCCCGTGACACCCCTCCGCGTGGGGGATATCGATAATGGTGTCGGTCTCCATCAGGTCGAGACGGATGCGCGCGAGGCGATTGTTCGCCTTGTCATTGACCCACAGGTACTTGCCGTCGTAGGTGCCATTCTTGTACGAGCCGTGGGCGTGGTGATCATCCCCCACGTACTTTCCCTTGAGCATCGCCTTGCTCTTGTCGGTGATCCCCCAGCCACTGGCGCTATCAATATTGAAGACGGGGATGCGCTTCAACAGGCGCATGGAGGGGAGGCCGAGGACACGCACCTCCCCCGAGTGGCCGCCGCTCTCGAAGACGTAGTAGTCATCGAGCTCACCCGGTGGGACCTCGGTGCGAAGCTTGTTCTTCTTTGCCTCCACGAGGTCTGGGGTGAAGACGACAGCGCCGACCAACGCGGTGACCATCGCGCCCGCCAGTACGGTGAAAAGGATGGTGCGCCACGAGCGCAGCCGTTGGGTATGCAGATATCTGGACATCAGGGTCTCCTTCGGTTTCTTGCTTGTAGGCTCAGGTCGAAACGACGACTGCCGGGGTCATTTGGCGGCAATCTTATGCTTCGCATACTCCATGATCGCGAGACAGTAGGAGACGATGTCCCACCGCTGCTCCTCGTTCAGCGACTCCTCGTACGACGGCATCGGAGTGCCATCGAGGCCGGTGACGAAGGTACGGTAGATCTCCTTCGCACCACTCCCCGCCTTGAGGTCGCCGGAGGTGAAATCGAAGGGGAGGATCTTGTCACCCCAAGCATCCTTCAGCGTAGCCGAGGAGGGGCCGTCACCCTTGCCGCTGAGGCCGTGGCACTGGAAGCAGCCCACCTTCTTGTAGAGCTCCTTGCCACGCTTCACCGAGGCGGCGCCACGCACATAGCTCGGCACCTTGCCAATCTTGATCGAGGTACCGGGCTCCTCCTCCTGCCACCGCGGAGAGAAGGTCTTGATGTAGGCGATCACCGCCTTCCGGTCTGCCAGGGAGACATCCTCGTGCGACGGCATGCCGGAGCGCGGGATCCCCGTTGTGATCGTCTTCAGGAGATCGGCGTCCGTGGGCAGGTAGCCGGTGGGGGTGGTGCGGAACTTGAACATTCCGGCGGTGAAGTCGCGCGGGTAGAGTTGGATCACCATCCCATGCTTCTGGAAGCGGTGAATGATCCCGACGACCCCCTTTCCATCCCCCTTCACACCGTGGCAGATCACACAGTGGCCGTCATAAACCTGCTTGCCTCGCGCCACCAGCTTGGCATCCGCGGCCCCGGCGGTGGCGGGTACCACCTCCAGCACCGCACCCAACAACATCACCAACAACGAACCAACGGTCGTTCTCATGGGTGTACTCCTCCTCTAGGGGTAAAAACTTCCGAGCACGTACCTCCTTCAACCCATCTCATACGCACCTTCCTCCTCTGGTTGGGGTAACCGCCCCGAGCGCACCGGTTCTCCTTCGTTACGGTGGCAAGACTCCACTATGGTTTGCAACTCCGGGACTCGCTCCTTAGCCGAAATTGGTTAGCCGCATCCCGCCGACCTCCATCCTCTCGGCCAGGAGCCGCAGATTGGTCTCCGTGAAGATACGCTCCATCTCCGCCTTCACCGCCTTCCACTGGCCGTGGAGGGGGCACGGATGGTCATCGCCACAGTGGTCGAGACCGAGGACACACCGTTCAAAGAGGTCGTTCCCATCGACCGCGACGACCACCTCGAACACGGAGATCTCCGCCGCGGACCGCGCCAGGGAGACCCCCCCCTTGGGGCCGCGCGACGAGGTCAAAATCCGATGCTGGGTCAATCGCTGCAACGACTTGGTGAGAAAGTGAAAAGAGACGCCCAACGCCTCGGCGATCTCCCCGATGGGGACAAAGCGACCGTCGCCGTGGGCGGCCACATAGACCGCGGCACGGAGCCCGTAATCACACGACTTGGAGAGGAGCATTTTGGAGGGTACGTCCCGGGTGGGTATTTCGGACCGGAAAGTCCTTAATATCAACCCAGCAAGGACCTGTCAAATAGTCACTACGGCGGTTCCGTCTGCCCACAGACGAAACCAGGCCGATTCCGATGAAGCTGCGTGGCGCCCCTGTCCCGCAAATCTCCCCATGTCCCCGGTGGTGAAAGTAGAGAGAACCGACGAGGATGGCCAGGGGGTCCCGCCGATCTGCTACCTTGCGCCGCGACCGTCCGACCCCACGGACGGCAATGGAGAGGAGCCCGCCATGCACCACAAGATCGCCACCATCGCGATGGCCGTCGCCTGCGCCATCACCACCCTCCCGACCCGCGCCGCTGCCGGCGCCGACACCCGCGGTGAGGTCGTCTTTTCCGACGCCCTCTACGGCAGCGCCATCGGCGCCATCGTCGGCGGCGCGGCGTGGCTCATCGACCAGAACAGCGCCGGCACCAAGATCGGCACCGGGGTGCTGGTCGGCACGGTGGCCGGCGCCCTCTTCGGCGTCGCCGACAGCCAGAGCCTGGTAGAGATCGACCACGGTGAGGTCAAGCTCGCCCTCCCCACCCCGGCGGTACAGCCGAACGGCCACGGCCTCACCTACACCGTGGGCCTCCTCCACCTCCCCTTCGAGTAGCCGGCGGGGCCGGCCACCGTCTCCCCCTCTTTCAAAACAGCGGCACGCTGTTTTGAAATGGTGGCCACTCACGGAATTGAACCGCGGACACGGGGATTTTCAGTCCGTACGCGACCATCTCGGCGCATTGAAGAACACCCCCCGACACGGACACAACCCATTGAGAACCCAACGCCCCCTCTTGCCACACTGTCAGTGTGTGCACACCTTGGCTCAGGGTTGCCCGTGCGGAATGTGGACACCAGATGGACACCAAGCTCTCCCCGCCCCTCTGACCGGGTGAGCTGAGACCTTGCGGCACTCACCCCCGGCTGATCCCCGGAGGGACAACCACCGTTCCCGGCGGTGGCCGTGCCGCGACCCCTTCTCTCCGGGACCACCACCGGGAGGTGGGCGATGGCGAAAACCGAGAAGACCCCCCGCGAGCGGCTCGCCAATCTCAACCGTCTTCACTGGCGGAAGGTAGAGGCGCGGATAGAACGGGACCCGGAATATCGGGAGTGGAAAAAGACCCACGCCCCACACCTGAAGGAGCGACTGGAGCGACGCCACGGGATCCACCTCAAGGACGAGCCCCCCTATGGGTGGTCACTCCCTGGCATGGTGCGCCGCCATTGGTGCCCCACCGACGCTCAGGAACAATGGGACCTCGACGAATCGATCTTCAACGGAGAGACCCTCCTCCTGGAGATCGACCTCCGCCGGCTCACCCTGAAGGACCGTAACCTCCTGGCGGAGGCCGTGTGGCAGTTTGCCGGTAAGGAGCTGGTGAGCCCCTCCTGTGAGCGCCTGACGGACTTTGAGGCGCGGATGGACGCACGGAAGCATGGCGAAGTAGAGCCGACGAAGCGCCCCGACACCTGGCACAACTCCCGCCCGCGCAACCTGGGTGAGGTGCTCGCCATCCTGACGGCGCGGCAGACCCCCCCACGGCCCGAGGAGATCCTGACACGGCTTCGCGGCCGCTTCCCTGCGCTCACCTTGGAGGAGGTGGAGCGCGCGGTGGAGGAGCCCACGGGAAGCACCGTGGACCTCGCCGTTTGG
>CAZRGD010000081.1:0-8718 GCA_964599505.1 uncultured Nitrospirota bacterium
CCCCCCAAGAGGTCCTCAAGCGGGTCCGGCGGATCGAGATCCGCGCCCGGCGGCTCGTCGACCAGGTGGTGGCCGGCGAGTACCACTCCACCTTCCGCGGCCAGGGGCTGGAGTTCGACCAGGTGCGCGAGTACTGCCCCGGTGACGACGTGCGCGCCATCGACTGGAACGTCACCGCGCGCACCGGCCACCCGTACATCAAGACCTTCGCCGAGACCCGCGAGCTGACCGTCATCCTGGCGGTCGACTGCTCCGCCTCCACCCGCGTCGGCCCGGCCCGCGAGACGGTGTCCGAGCGCCTCGCCGAGGTCGGCGCGCTGCTGGCCTTCTCCGCCATCCGCAACAACGACAAGGCGGGGCTCCTCCTGTTCACCGACCGGATCGAATCCTTCGTGCCGCCGCGCAAGGGGAGCCACCACTGCCTGCGCCTCATCCGCGACCTCCTCTACCCGGAGGTGGCCGGCAGCGGCAGCGACCTCGGCGAGGCCCTCGGCTACCTCTCCAAGGTGGTGCGCCGCCGGGCGGTCGTCTTCCTCCTCTCCGATTTTCTCGCCACCGGCTTCGGCCCCGACCTGCGGGTGGCCGGCCGCCGCCACGAGGTCGTCCCGGTACGCCTCGCTGACCCCCTCGGCGAGCAGCTCCCGGCAGCGGGGCTCACCTGCCTCACCGACCCCGAAAGCGGCGGGCCGGTCTGGGTGGACACGATGAGCCCGAGGGTGCGCGACGCCTACGCCGAGGCCCGGAGCCGCCACCGCGCCGAGGTGGATCGCCTCTTCCGCGGCGCCCGCCTCCTCCCTCTGGACCTGCCTCTGGAGGGTGACCTCGTCGCCCCCCTGCGCGCCTACTTCCACCAGCGGGGGATGCGGCGGTGAGGAGCAGCGATCGGCTTTCAGCTTTCAGCCCTCCGCCCTCAGCTCTGCGTTCCCCGCGGGGGGAACGGAGGCGCGCGGACTCCTTCGGTACTCGCCGGCCCAAGGTAGGAGCGGCCTCCCGGCCGCGAATCAGGCCCGCAGGGCCTGCCGCGCCGGTGGCGCGGATCGCGGCCGGGAGGCCGCTCCTACCTTCCCGAAGGGCGGTCTGGCGCGGGGCCGTCCTCCTCCTCGCCTTTCTTCTCGTGGCAGCGGCACCGGTGACCACGCCGCTACCTGCGCCCACCTCGCCAGCCTCGCCGCCGGTCACCATCGCCGGCGAGGTCGACGCCACCCGCCTCACCCTCGGCGACACGGTGACCCTGACGGTCCAGATCGACCATGCGCCGGCGGTGGAGGTGGTCTTCCCCGACCCCACCCTCGCCCTCCCCGATGGCGTCGAGCAGAGGGGCTTTGCCCGCACCACCGCCGCCGGCCCGGACGGCCGCACGGTGGAACGGCTCATCTGGCAGCTTCGCTGCTGGCAGCTCGGCCGCTTCACCCTGCCGGCGGTGTCGGTGACCTACCTCGCGGCGGATCGAACCGAAAAGCGGGCGGCGACCCGCGCCATCGACATCGAAGTGGTCTCGGTGCGCACCTCCAAGAACGAGGGGCCCCGCCCGATGACCGACCCGGTGAGCTTGCCGGTGAACTGGCGCCTCTGGGCGATGGTCGCCGGTCTCGCGACGCTGATTGCCGCCGGCCTCGTCGCCGGGATCGCCGCCTGGCGCCGGAGGCCTCGCAAGGAGATCGCGCCCCCTCCGCCCCCGCCCGCCGACCGCGTCGCCCTGGACGCCCTGGTCCGCCTCGCCCACTCCGACGCCCTCACCGAGGGCGACGCGGCGCGCGTCGCCCCGCGGCTCTCCGCGCTCACCCGCCACTACCTGGAGCACCGCCTCCGCTTCCCGGCCCTGGAGTCCACCACCCGCGAGGTCGACCAGTGGCTCACCGGCTGCGCCGAGGTGGATGAGCCCCTGCGCGCCACCCTCCTCGACCTGCTGTTCGCCACCGACCGGGTGAAATTCGCCCAGGGGTGGGCCACGGTCGACGAGCTCACCGCCCAGATCGGCCGCGCGAAAGAGGCGGTCGGCCGCCTCGGTGGGGGGTGACCGGCCTACCGCTCTACTGCGTCGTGGGGGGCGGGACCCGAGCTCGGTGGGGCCTGGAAGGTGGGTTCAACGCAAAGGCGCAAGGGGGAGATCTGGCCAAGGGTCGGGCGTCATCGGTGGTACACCAGAGCACAGTAAGGGCCAGGAAGGCAGGGGCTCACCACAGAGAGGATCAGCGGAAATAGCAATGGAGGCCGAGATGGCACCGTCCGTAGGGCGGGCTTCAGCCCGCCGAGCACCGTAACTTCTTGAAATGACGGCGTCGGTCGGCCTCTGCCGACCCTACGGTCAGGTACCACATCTTGTTTTCGCTGATCCTCAGAGGCACGGAGGACACAGAGAACGGCACCCGAAAAGACCGTGTTGGGATTGGCCGAGGGTATCGAGATGCCCGCAGGCAACAACCCGCTGTGCGTACAGGCAAGCACAGGGAGTCATCCCGGGATCCTAGGCCGCGTCGAGCCTCACATGGAGAGTACACGGTAACCAAGGAGATCCGGCCGTTGGCGCACAGGGAGTGCGCACCCTCGGACAAGTGTAGAAAGCGAGGAAGAGGGCGGTGGCGGTCGGAAGTCGGAGGCACCCATGAGTCACTGTGAAGTCCGGTAATGCGGATGGAAGGAGGCAAAGCCATGATGGCCTATGTCGTGCAGCACCGTCGGGGACACATCCATGACGCAGGCGTCAGCGGTAACACCCGGAGCCTGCGGAACTACGTGTATGTAGCGAGCCGACTCCTGTTCAAATGGCTGAATCGTCGGAGTCAGAGGCGTTCTCTGACGTGGGAGCGCATGGGACCGATCTTCAGCCATTTGTTACCCCGGCCACGGATTGTCCACCGCCTCTACCCCACGCCTTCGTGGATGACCCAAGCTGGGAGCCGGATGGTGGTACGCACCCAGTCCGGCTTGATCGAGGGACCGGAGGAGGGGTGACTCCCAGGCACTGAGGTCGCACCGGGTCGTCTGCAATGGAGGGTACGGGGTCACCCATTAGCGGTTTCTGTCAAGCACCCAGTCAGCGTCATCGACCGGCTGGAGGGCAGTTCGCGGGTGCGCGGTCACGGTTCAAGCGGTGCCTCGTCGAGAGCGTAAGTTTATTTAGTCAACAACCGGTGCATTTGCACCAGTTCTGGTTGGCCCATATGCACCAGTTGTGCAGATCGATCTCTCGTTCGGGCAGGCTTTTGTTGGCGTAACAGGTTGAAATAACAGGTCGTCGATCTCCAAGGTGCGGGTGGCATCCGGTTTGCTAAGGCGGGGAGCAATAGCCGACGTGGTTTCACCCCTGCCCACCGTTGAGGTGGGCGCACCCGTAAGGAGATCGTCATGAAGATGAATGCCATCCACAAACTGTCTATCTTGCTCGGCGTCACTGCCGCGATCGCGATCGCACCCGTGGTCCCCGCGGTTGCGGCGACCATCGGGTTCGAGGCGCCGGACTACACCGTGGGCTCCGTGCCACCCGCGCCGTGGCAGACCAGCGGCCCGGTGAGTGTGAGCAACCACGCGCATACGGGGAGTCAGGCGCTGGATACGGTGGAATACGGGGGCTCCTGGTGGGCGGACGACGCGATGGCCACCCTCACCTTCCCGGAGGTGGACCAGGGAAGCGTGTCGGTCTACGTGCTTCCAAGCACCGATATCGCTGGCGCCAACTTCTTGAACCTTGCAGCGGTGCGGCTCTACGACGGCTTCGACCGCGTGGCGGCCAATGCCTATTTTTCGCTCAGCGACTATAACAACACTCAGGGAAGCCCCGCTGCCGGTGCTTGGGGTGTCGACTGGTGGGCCGGATGGTCGGGTACGGAGACGGCAACGTTCCAGCCCTTTAACTGGTACAAGGTCACCTTTTCCTGGGATGTTGTCGCAGACCAGATGACCGTCGGTGTGCTTGGTGCGGGGGTAAATGGGACGGCAACAGGTTCTTTCGCGCCATCGCGGCCCAGCAAGGTCGAGCTCGCAGGCGGTGGCATCATCGGGGGACACGCCACCTTCGACGACCTCACCGTGCCGGCAACGGTCCCGGAGCCCACGGGTACACTCCTCTTTGGCACCGGCCTGACCCTTCTTGTCGGCTGGTGCAAGAGGAGGATCCGATAGCACGGTGTGATCGAGTCGGTCTGTGGTGGTAAAAGCGCATTCCCCTCCCGGCGGTCGTGGCGCCCTCTGACCGCCGGGAGGGGTGGCAAAGGCATCATGGGACCCTCCTCCTTCACCGAGCGCCGCCGGTCGACACGCCGCCCGATCCATCGGGCGGTCTCCTTTTTCCGTGTGGACGGGGAGCCTGGGCGTTCAGAATGGACCCTCGGCTGGATGGAGGACGTGAGCACCGGCGGCGCCAGGGTGGCGGCGCAGCATCCGGTCGTCTTTCGCCGCGGCGAGTGGCTCGCCATCCTCTGCCTGCCCGAGGGCGACACGTCGGCGAACGGGCAGGAGGCGGTCCGGATCGAGGCACAGGTCGCCTGGGAGGGGGCCGACCACCGCTGTTTCGGTGTCCGGTACCGGTGATGGGGTGCGACGCTGGGCCGTGCCTCACGCTCGGGTGATGCCGTATTTTTTCATCCGGTAGCGCAGGGTGTTGCGGCTGATCCCCAACGCCTGCGCGGCCTGGGACTGGTTCCAGTAGCACCGCTCGAGGGCCTGCTGGATCAGCGCGCGTTCTCGTGCCACCAGATCGAGGGAGGTGCCCCCGTCGGACGAGGGTACGCCGGTCGCCGTTGCGGTGGTGATCTCCGTGGGCAGCAGCGCCTGGGTAAAGAGATCTCCCGCGCCGTGCAGACAGGCCCGCTCGACGACATTTCGAAGCTCACGGACATTTCCCGGCCAGGCGTACGCCTGCAGGGAGTCAAGGGCGGCGGGGTCGAGCCGTAGGGGCGCCCTTCCGTAGCGAGCGCAATGTTCCCGCAAGAAGTGGAGCGCCAGCGCCTCGATATCATCTCGACGTCGGCGCAGGGGAGGGACGTGGATCCGCAGGGTGTTGAGGCGATAGAAGAGGTCCTGGCGGAAGGCCCCCGCACCGACCATGGCCTCCAGGTCGCGGTTGGTGGCGGCAACGATCTTCACCCGGACCTGTTGCGGATGCGTCCCGCCGACCGGGGTGACCTGCTTGTTTTCCACCGCGTGGAGCAGCTTCGGCTGTAGGGTGAGGGGCAGGTCTCCGATCTCGTCGAGAAAGAGGGTGCCCCCGTCGGCGGCGACGAAGGCCCCGGTTCGCTCTTCGACGGCGCCGGTAAAGGCGCCGCGGCGGTGGCCAAAGAGCTCGTTCTCCAGAAGATCCTGCGGGATCGCCGGACAGTTGACGCGGACAAAGGGGGCACCCGTATCGCCATAGGCGTCGTGGATCGCCCGCGCCACGAGCTCCTTGCCGCTGCCGGACTCGCCGGTGACGAGCACGGAGCTGTCTGCTCTGGCCACCATGGCGATCTCACGACGAACCGCCTGCATCGCCGCCGAGGTGCCGATCATCGGGGGATCGCCGTGGGCCGCCGGGTTGGAGGCGATCACCGCCCGGGCCACCAGCTCCAGGACCATGTTGTTGTCCACCGGCTTGGTCAGATAGTCGAACGCGCCCCCCTTCATCGCCGCCACGGCGGTGTCGACGGTGCCAAAGGCGGTGATGAGGATGAGCGGTGTCTGCGGGAAGTAGGTATTGCGAAAGCGCAGGACCGCCATCCCATCCAGCCGCGGCATCTTGAGATCGCTGAGCACGACGTCGGGCTGCCACGATTTCCACAGGTCGACGCCCTGGAGCCCGTCGCCCGCCGTCCGTACCTGGTAGCCGGGCTCCGCCAGCACCAGCTCCAGGAGGCGGCGCATGCGCGCCTCATCCTCCAGTATGAGGATCTTCTCGTTCATCTGTCCTTCCTGTGGCGTGGTCGTTGTGGGCGAGCGTCGCGGCGGGGTGAATGGGGAGGTGGATCACCACCTCCGTCCCGCCGGCGGTCCGGTTATGGATGTCGATGGTGCCCTGGTGGGCGCCGATGATCTGTTTGCACACGGAGAGCCCGAGCCCCAACCCCTCCTCTTTGGTGGTGAAAAAGTTGCGGAACAGGTGGTCGATGTGCTCCTCGTCGATCCCCGGACCATCGTCCCGGAGGCGAAAGCAGAGGTGCTCCTCCTCCCGCTCGACGGACAGGTGGATGGTTCCGCGATCGCCGATGGCCTCCTCGCTGTTTCGCAGGAGGTTGAGCAGGACCTGGCGCAGTTGTGGGAGGTCGCCATAGAGCGCGGGGAGGCGCCGGGCAATCGTCCACTCGATGTGGATGTTCGGCCTGTGGTCGCCCGCGTGGAGCCACTGGTCGCAGAGGGTGGGGATCTCCTTTGCGATATCGATGGGGTCCATGTGGGGGTTCTTGAACTTGGCCAGCCCGAGGACATTGGTGATCACCTGATTCAATCCATCGACCTCGTCCATGATGTAGTGGAGCATCTCCTGATGGATCTCCTCCGATCGTGGACGGTCGGCCAGATATTGGGCCGAGCTGCGAATAATCCCGAGGGGGTTCTTCAGCTCATGGGCGAGGGTCGCGCTCATCTCCCCGACCGCGGCCATCTTTTCGCTCTGCACGACCTTGGAAAAGAGGGCCTCGAGCTGCTCCTTGCTCTCCACGAGTGAGGTGTAGTTGAGGCTGTTTTTCACCGCGACGGCGATCTGATTGGCCAGGGTCTCCAGCAAACGAATGTCGTGATCGCGGAAGAGCCGCCCATCTTTCTTGGGTCCGAGCAGGAGGAGACCGGTCAACGTCGTGGCGCCCCGTAGGGGAAGCGCGAGCGCGTGGCCGGCCTCTTGTAGCTGGGAGAGCTCGACGTTGAGCTGCGGATCACCCTGTGGTTCGTGACAAAAAAAGAGGCGCTCTCCCCTGGCGAGCGCGTGCACCAGGTGGCTGCTTGGCCACGGGCGGGTACCGAAGCGGAGCTCTTCCGGGTAGAGGCGGCTGTATTTGTCCTCGAGGAGAAGCAGCGTGCTTCGTGCCACCTGGATCCGTTCAGGGAGCTCGTGAACGATGAGCTTCGTGAGCGCGGGAAATTGTAGGGTGGAGGCAAGCTCTTGGCTGAAGTGGTGCAGGAGGGTGTCGTCATTCGGCCGGTAGCGGAAAAAATGGCGATCGATCACCGTCTGGGTGTGATTGATGAGGGGGGTGAGGGCGACCGCGACGAGGATAATGAAAAGGAGAAAGATATCTTCGGAGACGATCGCGCGCCCAAAAAACCGTCGCTTTAAGAGCGCCAACATGGCCGCATAGGCCACCGCCAGGGAGGTGATGACGACCACATAGGCGAGGGTACGGCTGATGAGCCTGTCGACGCCGAGGAGCCGATAGCGCAGCAGCGCAACGAGGTATGCGGCGGGTAACAGTGTGGCGGCGAGGAGGACAATCCGGAAGGAGATGAGCGGCCTGTCGAAGAGCAGATTGGGGAGGAGATAGAGCGCAAGGTAGGGAAAAAATGTCAGCCAGTAGGCTGCCAGCGAGAGCTTGACCTGGTTTTTTGCGGAGGGAGCGTGGAGGTGGCGTAGGTCTGCGAGGTGTTTCGTAAAGGAGCCGACGATGATGATGGGTACGCACAGGTTGCGAAATCGTTGCAGTGCGCTGAAGAGGTCGACGGTGAGGCCCGACGTCGAGAGGGCCAACCCCAACGCCAGGAGCGGTGGGATCGCGTAGGGGAGGGGGACCAACCATGGCCGCGTGCGGCAGAGGTCTCTCTCTACGGGGAAGCGACAGGTGAAGTGGGCAAAGGCGCCGAAGGCGAGCCAGTTGCTCAGGGTGAGGAGGAGAAAACTGGCGGAGATGACCGGTGGCTGGAGGAGGCCGAATTGGGAGGGGAGGGTGCTCGCCACGGTGGTCGCAAACCAGCAGAGCATGAAAAAGAAGAGCTGCGCCGGTTGTCCGGGATCGGCCTGGAAGAGGGCGGTGACCGCGAGGAAGAGAAAGATGGCAATGAGAAGGAGGTGCGGCCAGGCGATGAGACCGTAGGTCACCCAGGTGACCGGCCTCATGGCCGGGGTGACGCGGAGGGTTTCGTCGCCACGGCGCACGGTGATCGTGGGCGGTGCGGGGTGGCTCGTGGGGGAGGAGTGGAGGCAGAGCTGCCCGAGCACCCGACCGTAGGCAACGCCGTGGATGGCGACGATCAGGTCACCCGGCCGCACCTCGCGGGTGGCGCTGGAGACATCCGAAATGTGGAGGCCATGCTGGGTCTTGTCGACGCGAAAACCGGGCGATCCGTATTGGAAGGCCGCAACGGAAAAGAGGCAGGTCGAGAGCATCGGGACCACGATCAACAGGAGAAGAGATCGTCGCCGGAGGGTGGGGATGCTCATCGTCGTGGGGTCTCCTGTGGGCTGGTCACAGGAGACGAGATGGCCTACAGCAGGGGATCAGGCGTGTAAATGGTTCGTTCTCCATGGAGATGCAATCTTCCATCAAGGACCATCCGCAGCGAGGAGCAGGGTGGCGTGACAATGGCGCAGCTCGCTCGGCAAACGGGCCGGACGCAGCCGGCCGTGTGAGATATGGTGAGGGGGAGAGGAGGGAGAGGGCCAGCGACTGAGCCGACCGCGAAGAGTCGTGGGGCTTGCCGTCTCCTTCGACAGAATCCGAAGGTAGTCACCCGAGGCTATGAGCCAGCAAAGGCGAACTCCGGGGGGCGAATCTGCCAGACGGAGTCTGGCATTTTTCGGGGGCGGGCAATTCCCCAGAG
>CAZRGD010000082.1:0-8701 GCA_964599505.1 uncultured Nitrospirota bacterium
TCCCTAGCCCCTAGCCCCTCGTTTTCGATACACCGTCCGTGGCAGCCGCTCGAGCTCGGTGCAGTCGGAGGGCACCGACTCGGAGTGGCCGAGGAAGAGGAGGCCGCCGGGGCGCAGAGTCGCGGCGAGGGCGCGGATCACCCGCACCTGCTTCTCGTGGGAGAAGTAGATGAGGCAGTTGCGGCAAAAGACGACGTCAAAGGGGGCGTCGAACCGGGGCAACGATCGCAGGAGGTTGATGCGCTGAAAACGGACCATTTGCGAGATCGTCGGACGCACCCGGTAGCGGCTCGCGTTCTCCCCCATACCACGCTGGAAGTGGCGGTGGAGAAGCTCGTCGGGCACCCCCTTCACCTCCTCAGCGGTATAGACGGCGCGCTTGGCGACACCGAGGACCTCGGTGTTGATGTCCGAGGCGAGGACCTCCGCCGACCACCCCGAGTGGTGTTTGAGGGCATCCCGTGTGACCACCGCGAGGGTGTACGGCTCAGCACCCGTGGAGCACGCCGCGGACCAGATGCGCACGACGCGGTCGCGGCTGCCCTCGGCGAGAATTCGGGGGAGGTACGTAGTCTGGAGGTCCTCGAAGTGGTGGGCCTCGCGGAAGAAGCTGGTGAGGTTGGTAGTCACCAGGTTGAGACATACGGCGAGCTCCCCGTTGTCACCGCCGCCGGTGAGGTAATCGGCATACTCCTCGAAGGTATCGAGGTTGAGCTCACGCAGCCTTTTTGCCAGACGGGAGCGGAAGAGGGTCCGTTTGTTATCGCCAAAGCTCAGCCCCACTTCGCTCTCGATGTGGCGACGGATTCGCTCGAAGGCGGCCGAGCTGAGCTCGGTAAGCATTCCCACCTCGGTCATGCCGCCACCCCGGTCGATGTGGCCTGGCGCTGATCGTAGAGGCCGAGGATGTCGAGAATCAGGGCGACGTTGCCCTCGGCAAGGATGGTGGCGCCGGAGATCCCGGGGAGCTTGGTGAAGTTGTCCTCCAGGTTCTTGATCACCACCTGCTGCTGCCCCAACAGATCGTCGGCGAGGAGCGCCCGGCGGCCGGCGCTGTCCTCGACCACCAGGATGATCCCCTCCTCTGGATTGGTGATCTTGGGCTCGTGGCCGAGCCACTCGTAGAGGCGGTAGAGCGGCAGGTACTCGTCACGGAAGAAGAGGACCTCGCCCTGTCCGGAGACGTGCTGGATGTCGCTGTTGCGCGGCCGGATCGACTCGACAATAGCGAGGACCGGGACGATGTACGCCTGACCCGAGACCGCCACTACCATCCCCTCGATGATCGCCAGGGTGAGCGGCAGGCGGATGCGCAGCACCGATCCCTTCCCCTCCTCCGACTCCACGTCTACCGAGCCGCGCAGCTCATCGACGTTTCTCTTCACCACGTCCATGCCGACGCCGCGACCGGAAAGCGACGAGACCTGCTCGGCGGTGGAGAAGCCGGCCTGGAAAATGAGGCGGTAGATCTGCTCGTCGGTGAGCTCTTGATCTTCGGGGACCAGCCCCTTGGCGATCGCCTTGGCGAGCACCTTGTCGCGCGGGATGCCGTGACCGTCGTCGATCACCTCGATCACCACGCTGCCTCCTTCGTGGGCGGCCTTGAGCTCCAGGGTGCCCTTCGGCGACTTCCCCGCCGCCTGGCGCTCATCAGGAGTCTCCAGGCCGTGGTCGAGGGAGTTGCGAATCAGGTGCTTCAGCGGATCGCCGATCTTCTCGATCACCGTCTTGTCGAGCTCGGTCTCCTCGCCGGTGATGACGAAGTTGACCTCCTTGCCGAGCTCACGCGAGGAGTCGCGGACGAAACGAGCGAACTGCTTGAAGGTGGGGCCGATGGGCATCATCCGCACCCCCATCACCTCGTCCTGGAGGTTGCGGGAGAGACGTTCCACCTCGTAGAGGGCGGTCTGCAGGCGCTCCGCCTCCTCGCCCTCCATCTCGGTGGCAAGCTTCAGCGCGTGGGACTGGGCAATCACGATCTCACCCACCGAGTTCATCATCGCGTCGAGCCGTTCGGTATCGACACGGATGGCGGAGATTACCTTGTGGGCCGCCGGCTGGGTGCGCTGCGCCTTCTGCTCGGCGAGAGCCTCACCCACCTTGGCCGGCGCCACCTTGCCCTTGTCGACGAGGATGGTGCCGATGGTCTTGTCGCTGCCGGCGAGCTGCTCGGCCACCGCCTCGCCCACGTCGGCGGGAGCCGCCGCCCCCTTTTCGACAAGGATCTTGCCGATCGGCTTGGCGGGCTCCACCACCGGCCGCGCCGGTTCCGTCGCGACCGCCGGCCGCTCACCGGCGAGGAAACGGCGAATCGCCGCCACGTGGTCACCCACAGGTAGCTGGTTGAGGGTGCTCGCATCGGGCACCGCGTGCTTCTTCAGGAAGGCACCGATGTTGTCGTTGAGGCCGCGCGCCAGGTCGATAGAGGTGAGGAGCAGGCCGATGGAGTCGGTGTCGAGGAGGAGCTCGCCATTGCGTGCCCGGTCGAGCAGGTTCTCGGTCTCGTGGGCGAGCTTACCGAGGACCTCCAGCTCCAAAAACCCCGCCGACCCCTTCATCGAATGGAAGGTGCGGAAGAGGGCATGGATCGTCTCCATGTCCGTGGGATCCTCTTCGAGGGCGAGAATCTTCTCCTCGATGTCGGCGAGCGACTCGGTGGACTCCTCGTGGAAATCGTGGAGGATCTCGATATCGTCCTCGGCCAGCTCCGCCACCGCCTCCAGGCCGTTGGCCTCGGCCCCCTCGGCGAGGGCGCCGGTCAGCGGCGGTGCGGCGGGTGTGTCGGCCGGGGCCACGGGCGGCGGCTCCGATGGTGTAGGTGCGGCGGAGGCGGGTTCCTCCTGAACCCGCTCCGTCGCCGACCGCACCGGATCCGCTGGACCGTCCGTGGCCACGGGAGCTCCGGTACCGGACGAAGCGGCACCCGCCGTGGGGGCGGGGACCTCTTCGACGCGAATGTCGCCGTCGTTCTGACAAAAGAGAAAGACATCCTCCACGTCCTGTTTCGAGGCCATGGTGGAGAGGGTGATGTCCCACACGAGGTAGAACTTCAGCGGGTCGATCTCCCCGATCTCGGGGACCTGACTCGTGTCGCAGCAAATCTCCTCCACGTCGCCGAGGGTGGCGAGCTCGTCGAGGAGCAACATCGGGTTCGTCCCCTGGAAGAAGATGTCGTCGTTGAGGGCGAGGTGGATGTGGTAGGTGGTCGCCTCGGGAGAACCCTCGTGAGTCGCCGATGTACCCGCTGCGACACTGGCAACGGCATCCATCCTCACCTCCCCGTCCCAGTCGCAATCGCAGTCACCCTCGCAATCGTCCTCACCCTCGCAGTCGCCGGAAGCCACCCGCTGGAGGTGTTCACACAGAGGAGCGAGCCGCTCAGAGTGGTCGTTGTCGGTCCCCTCGGTCGCCTCGTCCACCATCCGGCGCAGACAGTCGAGGGAGTCGAGCAGGGTGTTCACCACCTGGGCGTCGATCGCCAGGAGGCCGTCGCGAACACGGTCGAGGACCGACTCCATGGCGTGGGTGAGGGAGGCGATCTGCGGGAAGCCGAACATCGCCGCCGACGACTTCATTGTGTGGGCGGCGCGGAAGATGCGGTTGATGAGCTCCACATCGCCGGCGTGTCCCTCCAGGTCAACGAGATCCACCTCCAGGGAGGCGGTGAGATCCCGCGCTTCGGCAATAAAGACGTCGCGATACTCGTCGCCGGCCATTAGCTCTTCTCCTCCAAGAGATCCCCCAGGCCGCTGAGGGCGAGGGTGTCACGCAAGATGGTGCTCGGACGGCGGATGGCGAAGGGGCGCTCTGCCGCCCGCGCCATCGCCCGGGTGGAGACCAGGAGTTGGAGACCGGCGACATCCGCCAACTCGACCCGATCGCCGAAAAAGATCAGGTCGCCACCGTCCTCGGCCACCGTCTGGAGGTCACGACAGAGCCCCTCCGCACACTCCACCGTCAGGTTGCGCGGCAGGTTGAGGTCGCCCTTTTTGGTCCGCTTCATCGAATGCCTCCTCGTACCCGCGGCAACGCTATCGGCCGAGGACCTTTTGGATTACCGACAGGAGCTGACGCGGCTCGAACGGCTTGACGATCCAGCCCGTCGCGCCGGCCGCACGCCCCTGCTGCTTCTGCCCCTCCGCCGACTCGGTGGTCACCGTGAGGATCGGCGTGAAACGGTAGTTGGAGAGCTGCCGCAGCGCCTTGATCAGCTCGAATCCGTCCATCTCCGGCATGTTGATGTCGGTGAGAACGACGTTGAACTTTCCCTGCCGCGCCTTCGCCAGGCCGTCCTTGCCGTCCACTGCTGTGGTCACCTCGAAGCCCGCGTCCACGAGGGTGCGCTCGAGCATCAGGCGGATGGAGGGGGAGTCATCGACTGCCAGGATCGACGCCATGATTGGATCGCCTCACAAATAAAGAGTGGGTCCGAGCAACGGACCGGCCACCACGGGCCGACCCGGGGAATGGTGCATTGTTTATCGACCCACTTCGGCAATCCTTGAGGGGGGCCAGGCGACATCCGTGCCTCCCGGAGCCGGCGCCATGTACGACCGCAGACATCGGACCTTGGAGCCTGTCGGACGTATCCGATCGTGACGAAATCGGACCGAACGCAGGACTGGGAAGCGTTCGAGACGTGGTAGGAACGCGCTTGCTTGCGATCCAGTGGCGGCGGGAACCGGTTCCCACCTAAAAACCGCAGACTCGACGCCAGAGCGGCCTCAGATCATTGCCCGCCGCTACCGGGTCGCGGGCAAGCCCGCTCCTATCACCCTCTTCTCACCCGGCGGGCGAGGCCGTCTCACGCACCGGGAAGGCGTACCCCTCGCGGAGGTGACGCACGAGCCCCTGGTACGGGTCGATCTCCACCGGATCACCGTCACCGAAATAGGGGCGAAGATCGGTCTCGGCGGTGAAACAGGGTGGGCCGCCGGTGCGCCGCGGTGGGGTGCCAGGGGCGATCCACGCCACCACCCGGTTGCCCACCACCGCATCGCGGGGCGGAAACTCGGCCGCAAAGACGACGATATCGCCACCACCCTCGCAGGTCCCCAGATCGGCCCTCGCCCGCCCGACGATTCGCGCCTCCATCGGTGGAGGATGGTAGGCCGCCGTGGGAGCGGTCAACCGAGGGGGTGGATCCCATCACCGTCGGGCGGGGGGCCTCGCGCAGAGACGCGGAGGCGCAGAGGAAAAAGACGAGCCCCGAGACCGGGTGTCGTTCGCGGCAAAGGGGAAGATTTCCAGCCGCCGATGATGGATGGGTAGCGCGAGTCAAGGCGCGGCCGCGAGACGCCGAAACCGTATGCACCCCTCTCGACCGTAAGGACGCCCATCCCATGGATGCAGCCCTCGACCAGCTCCCCCTCGCCCTGCGCGCGGAAATCGACGAGATTCCCACCCTGCCGGCGGTGGTCAGCGCCTGCCTTGACGAGCTTCACGACCCCCAGTCAAACGCCCAGCGAGTCGCCGACCTGATGCTCGCCGACGTGGGGCTCACGGCGCGCGCCCTGCGGCTGGTGAACGCTTCCATCTTCGCCCTGTCACGCGAGGTCACCTCCCTGTCGCACGCCATCGCCCTTCTCGGCTCGGCACGGCTGGAGGAAATCATCCTCTCGGTCACCCTGCCGCAGCTATTTGGCAAGGGGCCGTCCGGCACCCTGGTCAAGCGGATCTGGGAGCACAGCTTCGCCACCGCCTTCATGGCCCGGGAGATCGCCGTGCGGGCCGGATATGCGCGTCCCGCCGACGCCTACATCGCCGGCCTCATGCACGACATGGGGCTGATGGTAGCGGCCCGCTGTCTTCCGGCACCGATGCGCGATTTTCTCAAGACTGCCGGTGACGACGCGGCGTGGAACCTGGCGGCCGAGCACGACGCGCTCGGCGCCGACCACACCGAGGTAGGTCTCGCCCTCGCCGACCACTGGGGTTTCCCCGACGTCGTCCGCGAGTCGATCCGCCACCACCACGCCCCCGCCGACCACGGCGACACGGTGGCGATCATCCACGTCGCCGACCGGTGCGCCGAAAGCAGCGGCCTCGCGATCCGAGAGATCGACCCGGAGGTTGCCGACGGGCTCGATCTCACTGCCTGCTGCCACGAGGTATTCCCCTCGTCTCTCTTCATCCCCGACGACCTCGACCTGTTTGCCAGCGCCGACGACTGGGGAAACCAGGTCCGCGCCCTCGTACGGGAGCTCGTCCCCAACGGCTGAACCCCTCGCTTCCCACCCCTCACCCCACGAAAGGATCTGTCATGTCCCTCAACGTCCTCATCGTCGACGACTCCTCCACCATGCGGAAGATCGTCCAACGCAACCTCAAGCAGACCGGCCTCGACCTCGGCGAGATCTTCCATGCAGGCGATGGTCAGGAGGGGCTCGCGGTCCTCAATGAGCAGACCGTGAATCTCGTCCTCTCCGACTGGAACATGCCGAACATGGACGGCCTCGGGATGGTCCAGGCGATCCGCGCCAACGAGGCGTGGAACCCCATCCAGATCATCATGATCACCACCGAGGGGGGAGAGGCGAAGGTGGAGGAGGCGATCGCCGCCGGCGCCAACGGCTACGTGAAGAAACCATTCACCGCCGATGACCTGGAGACGGAGCTCGCCTCGGCCGCAGCGTAGGCCATTGCACTGAACTCGCACACTTTGGGAAGACCCTATGCCCACCGTCACGTCACACGACATCTACGAATCCGTGCTGGGAATCTTTCAGTCGATGCTCGGCGTCGAGCCGCAGCTCAAGTCGCTGGAGCACGAGGATGAGGCGCTCCACAACCAGGGGATCGCGGCTATCGTCGGTTATACCGGCGAGACCGAGGGGTCGGTGATCTTCACCTGCGCCACCGACCTGGCGGCGAAGCTCGCAGCCCTGATGCTCATGGAAGATGAGATCGACCCGGCAAGCGCGGACGTCGACGACGCCGTGGGCGAGATCGGCAACATGATCGCCGGCCAGCTCAAGAACCTCGTGTGCGAAGGTGGCAATGAGGTGCAGCTCTCCATCCCGGTGATCGTCCGCGAGGGCAACTTTCGCATCTCGGTCCCCGACTCTTACGACCGGTGGCGCCTCACCTGTTTCCACATCGACAGTGCTCCCTTCTACGTAGAAATGATCTCCAGTGAGCCCCTCGAATAAGGCGAGCGCCCCGGCGGTTGGGCGACCCGATCCAAAGCGCCAGCGATGAGTAAGGAGCTAAAAACCTTCACGGAGGACCTCCTGACCCAGGTGGGGAGCGCCCTCTCCGAGCTCCTTTCCCACCCCATTGTCCTCAAGCAGGAAAAGCTCTCTCCCTTCGAGGAATCCTCCCTCGCCCCCTTCGGCGACGAGTTCGTCGCCTGCATCACGGGTGCGGTCACCGAGCCGCACGAGGGGACCGTCTACGTCGGCTTCGATCTGCCGCGGGTGGTGGTCCTCGGCGCGCTCCTGGAGATGGTACCGGAGGAGGGGATCGCCGAGCGGCTGGTCGATCCGAAGTTCGACGAGGACAATGCCGACGCCTTCGAAGAGGTCGGCAACATCCTCGTGGGCAAGGTCGACGAGGCGATCCGCGACAACCTGGGCGCCGCCAAGATCCACACCAAGAAGGGCGACACCGTCAGCGGCACCCCGGCCGAGGTCTTCGGCCAGGTTCACGCCAACGGCGACTACTACTGCCTCGCCGCCACCATCGAGATCGAGGGGCAAGAGAGCGGGCCGGTCTGCTTCCTTTTCCACCCGTCGCTGGTGGAGACCGGATTCAAGGCCGAACCGGAGATCACCAAATGGCGCATCGGTGGGGCAGTCGAGCAAGGAGACGACGGGTCGGCGAGCGACGGAGCGACCGGTGGCGACGCCGGCGCCACGGACAACAAAGAGGGCGATAGAAATATCTCTGCCGAGGCCGACGACGGCGAAAAAGATGGCGCCGGCGGCAAGGTCGCGACCGCCGTAGCGCCGGGCGACGGCGAGGCAACCGCCCCCGACACCGCCGCGGATCCGAACGCCGACAACCACCCCGGCGGCGCAAAACCCACCTCCGCCTCGCCGGGCGCTCCACCCACCACCGCTAACATGCGACGGCCCCGCGCTGCCACCACGGGCGGAACCGGCTCCCCCCTGTCGGCCGATGGCAGGCCGGTCTTGTTGGTGGTAGACGACGACATCACCACCCGCTCCATCCTCCGCACCTGGCTCGACGGCGGCGACTTTCTCGTCTACGAGGCGGTGAGCTGGCGTGAGGCGTCGCTCTTCCTTCGCCGCTATCGGATCGACGCGTTCCTCCTCGACCTCTACCTCCAGGACCTCAACGGCATCGAGGCATGCCGGCGGCTGCACCTCCACCCGGCAACGCGCGACGTGCCGGTGATCCTCTGCGCCAGCCACCCGAGCCGCGAGGCGGTGGTCCAGGGGCTCAAGGCGGGGGCGACGGACTTTCTCATTAAGCCGTTCGATCGCCAGCGGCTGATGGAAAAGCTCGAAGTGGTAGCCCTGGCCGCGTAGTCACGCTCCGCGCAGGCGAGTCCCTTCGGCCCCCTCCCCCTCCGCGGGAGGCACACCTCAATCCTCCGCGCAGCGGAGTCTGACCAGCCCTCTCTCCCTTCGGGGGAGGGTTGGGGTGGGCACACCTCGATTCTCCGCATAGCGGAGTCTGATCGGCTCCCTCCCCCTTCGGGGGAGGGTTGGGGTGGGGGTGGTTGGAACCTGCA
>CAZRGD010000083.1:0-8513 GCA_964599505.1 uncultured Nitrospirota bacterium
GGGTCGCCCTCTACTCACCCCCGAGGAGCAGCGGCAGGGGGTGGGTCGGGCGGGTGATGTGGGCGCGGCTGCGCAGGGCCGCGACCACCTCGGCGAGGCGCTGGCGATGGGCCTGGTCGTGGAGGTCGCGGGTGATCTTCTCCTCTACCTCGTAGAACGGCTTGCCCGCGAAGCGCTCCGGCGCGGCGTCGTAGGCGGCGCGCTTTGCCTTCGGCTCGACGGTCACGAAGGGGTCGATGCGCACCCGCTCGAAGGCGCGGATGATCGCCTCCTCTTCGAGCCAGTGGCGCAGGGCCGTCCGTTCCACCGGCCTGCCGGCGGTTTCGAGCTCGTGCAGGCGCGCCGTCACCGTGGCCTCGTCGATCCGCGTCGTCGCCTCCTTCGCGAGGCCGAAGCGGCGCCCCTCGGCGACCAGGAGGTGACGGTCGACGAGGCGGTCGATCAATGCTTCCGGTGTCTCCTTCCGGCCATCAATGCGCCACGCCACCTCGCAGTCGTGGCGGCTGATCACCTCGCCTCCGACCACCGCGACCACGAAGTTGGTGGTCGCGGCGGCGGCGACGGTGGCCACCCACGCGGTGATGGTGACGGCGAAGAGGAGTCCGGCGCGAAGCACGGAGCGACCCTACCCAACCCCCCGGTCGGCCTCAACCAGGGAACTTTGGACCATAATTGTCGCTTGAGGGTCTCGCGCAGAGGCGCAGAGAGGATTAGCGGAAATAGCAATGCAGGTCGAGATGGCACCGTCCGTAGGGTGGGCTTCAGCCCGCCGAGCACCGTACCTTCTTGAAAGGACGGCGTCGGTCGGCTTCTGCCAACCCTACGGTCAGGTACCCCATCTTGTTTCTGCTGATCCACAGAGGGGGGGCACCGGAAGGGGCCTCCACCCGGATGTTTCTCGTTGCGCCGGTAATTGGAGGAGCCGAAGGATCGGCACCACCCTCCGAGGAAGGTGCGGCCGCGGACGGGAACCCCGCAAGGAGGGGTCATCTCGCCGCTGCTGGCCAACCTCTACCTCCACTGGCTGGACAAGCGGTTTCACGCCCGTAATGGCCCTGGCCATGCAGACCGGGCGCGGCTGGTCCGGTACGCGGATGACTTCGTCATCCTGGCGCGGTACCTCGGCCCGTCGATCACGCACTGGGTCGAGGCCACGGGGCCCTGAAAAACGACTTGGGTGGCGGCGTGCTGCCGTGTGGTCGCTTTGGCGCCAACGCGGCGTGGTGGCGGCTCAACGTCCTGGCCGCCAACCTTTTGGCCTACCTCCAAGCGGAAGGGACGAGCCGACGATTATGGAACCCCCTCCTACCGAGACAGCGGGCCGGGGGAGGGTAGGAGCGGGTTGTACCCGCGATCCGGCCCCTACATCCACCGCCCGGCTGCCACCGCGGCGGAGATGATCAGGCCGAGGGTGAGGTTGATGGTGACGATGAGGCGGATCTGTCCCTGGTGTGCCGCCGCCCCCGGCAGGTCGCCGTCGGCGAGGCTGGCGTGCATCCGCCGGTAGGGGACGAAGTAGAGGTAGAAGAAGAGGGCGATCATCACCCAGCCGACCCCTTGCATCAGGTGGACCGGCCACCGCACCGCCCCCATGCCGCCGTAGGCGGCGATGGTGGCGTAGCCGGTGACCGGCAGCAGAAACACCGCCATCCACACCCAGGGAAAGAAGCGGTCGAAGACCCCGAGCCAGAGGGGCAGCCGCTGGGCCGGCTCCAACTCCATGGCGGCGGGGCGCAGGACCATGTGGGCGAAGAACATCCCGCCGATCCAGACGATGGCGGCGAGAAGGTGGAGGGCGTAGACGATGGCCATGGTGGCTCCCGAGCGGTGGATGAGGCGCGGGAGGCTGGCGCAGGTCGGGGCTCAAACCAAGGAGCCCGCACGGCTTCACCACGGGGGAATGCATGGCATTCAAGGCTCCGGCGGTCCTTACCGCACCAGGATCTCCGGCACCACGATGGGGATCGGGCCGATGTGGCCGACCTTGTCGATCAGCGGGATGTCGATGTCCACCAGGGGGAGGTCGGGGATCGGTAGGCGCAGGGGGCCGAGGACGCGCTGCCAGCGGAAGAAGTCACCGTTCTGCAGGCGGTCGAGGTCGCTGAGGGTGGGGATGGTCTGGCCACCGATCTCGGTGGTGGTGAAGTGGGGGGCAAGGTGGACGCGGTCGGCGAGGACGCCCTTGAGGATCACCCGCGCCGGTGGTCGCAGGGGAGCGGGGATCTGGGTGGTGAAGGCGTTGATTGTCGCCTTCTCCGCGGCCCGGTCGGCCCGGTCCCACACCGGCTGGGTGAAGCGCGGCAGGCGCGACGCCTCGATCAGGGTGTTGAGGGTCGACCCCGTGTCACCCGCCGCCGCGGGTCTGGCGCAGAGGAGCACGGTGACGAGGGCTGCGATGGTGGCGGGAAGGCGGAGCACACCAGCAGGATCGGCGAGCAGCCCGGCGAGGACAAGGAGCGGAATGGTGATCTTCCTCCCCCTTCGCGCTCTTCGTGCCCTTCGTGGTTTTCCCCCGCCGGGCCGCCCGTGGTGGGTCAGGCGGCGAGGCGGTTGTCTTCGAAGTTGGCGAGAAACTCGGCCACGTGGAGGCCGAGGTAGATGCACCGGTTTTCCTCGATACAGGCATCCGCCTCGGCGGTGTCGAGGTAGGTGGTGAGGGTGTGGTCGCCCTTCCTCAGGGTGATGACCCAGGTGTCCTGGGTCTGGTCGCGCCACGCCACCACCTCGATGTTGTGGTCGCGGATGGTGGGGTACATCTGCCGGATCTTGCTGATGAGCGTCTGTGAGGTGTACGGCATCTCGATTCTCCTTTCCTCACGTGGGCTCCTCCCTGGTTGTCTAAAGTATATCGGCGTTACCGTCGTTATTCGTTTGTCGTCGCCCCTCCAACGGGGGTCGCCACGGCTACCGGGTGGCCCTGGAGGTAGGCGTCCGTCGCCATCCGCCGTTTTCCCTCGGGCTGGAGCTCGGTGATTGCCAGGCAGCCGTCGCCGCACGCCACTACCATCGCACCGTCCTCGACCGCCTCCACCCGACCGGCCACCTGGGTGGGGGTCCGTTCTACCGGGTGGGCGGTGTGGACGGTGAGACGGTGGCCGTCGAGGAAGGTGAAGGCGCCGGGCCACGGGGTGAAGCCGCGGATACGGCGGTCGAGCTCCTCGGCCGGTCGGCTCCAGTCGAGCCGGCCGTCCTCGCGGGTGAGCTTGGGAATGTAGAGGGCGTCCGCCTCCACCTGCGGCGTCGGCGTCAGCTCGCCGCGCTCCAGGCGCTGGAGGGTCTCGACCAGGAGCGGCCCGCCGAGGCTGGCGAGGCGGTCGTGGAGGGTGGCGGCGGTTTCGCGCGGGGCCAGCGCGATGCGTTGCTGCAGGAGGATGTCGCCAGTGTCGATTCCCTCGCCCATGAACATGGTGGTGACCCCGCTGTCGCGTTCGCCGTTGACGATCACCCAGTTGATCGGCGAGCTGCCGCGGTAGCGCGGCAGGAGCGAGGCGTGGACGTTCACCGCCCCGAGGGGGGTCATCTCCAGGACCGCGTTGGGGAGGATGGCACCGAAGGCGACCACTGCCATGGCGTCCGCCCCGACCTCTCGCAGGCGCGCCTGGGCCGCCTCGTCCTTGAGGGTGCGCGGCTGGAAGACCGGGATCCCCAGGGCCTCGGCGCGCTGCTTCACCGGCGGCGCCTGCAGTCGCCTGCCGCGGCCTGCCGGCTTGTCCGGCCGGGTGACCACCAGGGGGACGTCGATTCCCGCCTCGACCAGGGCGTCGAGACACGGGACGGCGAAGTCGGGGGTGCCCATGTAGATGAGGCGCATGAAGGGCTCGCTGGGCTCGCAGGGGTTAGGGGTTAGGGGCTAGGGGCTAGGGAGAGGTGGCCGCTACGCGGCCCGCGATCTGTTTTGTGGCGAGGTTCCATCGGCATGCTTATTCGGTCCGAAGGGCCGTCCTTCCCTAACCCCTAGTCTCTTGCCCCCAATCTTCACCGTAGTCTCGGTTCATTCGCCAGGGCCTCTGACAACCTCCGATCAGCGACCATCCCGCCCTCATTCGGTGAGGTCGCCGGCCGCCTCCAGCCACTGCTTCAGCTTTGTTCCATCGGTGTAGACGACTGCGTCGATCCCCAGGGCGCGGGCGGCGGCGACGTTGGCCGGCCGGTCGTCGATGAAGGCGGCCTCCGCCGGCGCCACCCCGGCCGCGTCCAGGGCGGCCCGGTAGATGGCGGCGTCCGGCTTTCGCACGCCGACGCGGAAGGAGAGGGTGGCGCCGGCAAGAGCCGGCTCGATCGGCCAGCGGTCGGTAATCCACGGGTAGTGGAGAGGGTCGGTGTTGGAGAGGAGCCAGCAGCGGTGGTGGCGCGCCGCCTCCTCAAGGAGGGAGAGGGCCTTCTGGTCGAGGGTGAACATGTCGGTCCACAGGTGGCAGAAGCCGTCGAGGTCGAGGTCGATGAGCCCCGCCTCCACCAGGGCGCGGTGAAATCCCGGTGCGTCGATCCGCCCCGCCTCGAAGGCGTCGTGGGCGGGCGAATCCACCACCGCCTCGACCAGTGCCTCGGCGGCGGCCCGGTCGCCGCCGGTGGCGGCGAGGCAGGCGCGTACCGGGTCGACGTGGACGAGGACGTTGCCGAGGTCCCAGAGGAGGAGGGCGTGGGCCATGAGGGCGTCGGTACGGTGCGCGGTGGCGGCGGGGCGGATAAGCTACCGTCCCTGCGAAGGCGGAGGATGCCATGACCGAGACCGATCAACCACGCGGCGCCCTGAGCCGCCTTCTCGCCCGCCTGCGCCCGACGCCGGCGGAGGTGGGGACGGCGCGCCTCACCCTCGATGGCGACGGCTGGCGGGTGGAGGGGACACTTCGCGGCCGCCCCCTGGCGGTCGCCCTCTTCCCCTACGTCGAGCGGCTCCTCATCGCCACCGGCGGCCACCACGCCCGCCTCCTATGCGAGGCGCTGGAGAAGGCGGTCTCGGAGCTGAACCGCTTCGAGGAGGAGGAGTTGGCGGCGGCGCGCTTTCTCCGTCAGACCCTCCTGCGTGACTGGCTGGGCGACCTGGTGGAGGTGCAGGACACGGTGTGGTCGGTGGAGTCGATCCTCATACGGCGGCGCGAACCGGCCCTGCCGGGCGGCCACTGGTACGGCGAGACCACCCGCTTCACCCCGGCCGTGCTCGACACCGACGAGCTACGACGGGTGGCCACCACCTCCCTGGTCGTCTGGTACGAGGCGGCCTTCGAGGTCGACGACCTCGACCGCAGCCACTTCCTCCTCCATACCCTCCACAACCTCCTGCGTTTCACCGCCCAGAACGGTATGCCGCGCGAGCCCGGCCGCGGCGCCACCATCGCCATGCTCCAGCACTTCGGCTTGGAGCAGCGGCCGGAGCGCGAGGTGGCCGCGGCGCTACGGGAGTTCCTTGCGGGCTGAGGGGGCGGCAAAACCATAGATCGAGCCGCAAATAGGGCGCGAATGGGTGCGAATGATGGGCGCCGGCAGTCTGACGTCACCGGTGCTGGCAACCAGTACACAACGGCCCGGAAGGCGATTTTTAGCCATGGAATCCACGGAAGGGCACGGAAGTTGGTGTCTCCCGTTTGGCTGAGCGAACGACCTGACCCCGTTGCTGCTCGAAGCACGGCAGGCGCCACCTCGTATTCTTCCCCAACAAGAGATCACGCGGCCTTCTTGCCGACCTGCTCGCTGAGCCAGATTTTGATGAGGGACTGGTAGGGGACGTCGCGGCGGTTGGCTTCGACCTTGATCCGTTCCAGCAGGTCGACGGGGAGACGAATCGAGATCGACTTGGTCGACGGCTTCAGGTTGGGAAGGGTCATGCCCTGCGCCTGGTTCCAGTCGAGGTAGTCCGCGGAGTCGTGGCTCTCCCAGAAGAGCCGCTCTTCCGCCTCGTTTTTGAACGTGGGGATGGGGTTAAGACGCCTGCTCATAGAGCCTCCTCTCTCTGCGAGACATGTCCCGCGCGGAGATGATGCGAATTTTTGTGCCTTCGAAACGAAAGGTGAATGTGGCATGGAGCAACCGGCCCGCGGCGGATTGGCCAAGTGCGTGGTACCTCGCTTCTTGCTGACTGTGTGACGTGTCCACGGTGATCAACAGGGGCTCGTGAAAGAAGAGCTGCTCCGCTTCAGCTTGAGAGACCTGATGGCTATCGGCATTTTTCCGTTCGTTGCCCGTATCCCAGTCAAAGCCGGTGATCCGTTGGAGCTCGATCATCGGTGTATGTTATCGTAGTATACGCGGAAATCCAGAACCCGCCCCGCGTCGCGTCTCTCTTGCACCCATCCTCTACCTGGAGCCCCTATGGCCAGCCGTTCTCTTCCCGAAGGCCCGAAGACGATCTTCATCACCGGGGGTGCCGGCTTCATCGGCTCCACCCTTACCGATCGGCTCCTCGAGCGCGGCGACCGGGTGGTGTGCATCGACGACTTCAACGACTTCTACGATCCGGCGATCAAGCGGCGCAACATCGAGGCGGCCCTCACCTCCGACCGGTACCGCCTGGTGGAGGGCGATATCTGTGACCTGCCGCTCTTGCAGTGTCTCTTCGACGAGGAGCAGGTCGACGTGGTGATCCACATCGCCGCCCGCGCCGGGGTGCGGCCGTCGATCGTCGAGCCGCTCCTCTACCAGAAGGTGAACGTCGAGGGGTCGAACAACCTCTTCGAGGTGGCGCGCCACCACGACGTCCCAAACTTCGTCTTTATCTCGTCGTCGTCGGTCTACGGGGAGAACGAGAAGGTGCCGTTTGCCGAGGACGACCCGGTGAACTACCCGATCTCCCCGTATGCGGCGACCAAGCGCGCCGGTGAGCTCATCGCCCACACCTACCACCACCTCTTCGGCCTCAACATCACCTGCCTCCGCCCCTTCACCGTCTACGGCCCACGCCAGCGGCCGGAGATGGCAATCCACCTCTTCCTGCGCGCCATCCTCGAAGGCCGGCCGATCAAGATGTTCGGCGACGGCACCTCCTCGCGCGACTACACCTACGTCGACGACCTGGTAGACGGCTTCATCCGCGCCATCGACCGGCCCCTGGGCTACGAGATCATCAACCTCGGCGAGCACGAGGTGACCACCCTGCGCGAGCTCATCGACATGATCGGCGAGGCGGTGGGTAAGACGCCGATCATCGACCAGCTCCCCATGCAGCCCGGCGACGTGCCGCGCACCTACGCCGACGTCACCAAGGCCAAGCGGCTCCTCGGCTACCAGCCCAGAATCTCCATGCGCGAGGGCATCGGGCGCTTTGTCGAGTGGTACGGGAAGCAGTAGCCGCACTGCTTTACCCCGGGGTTCGCCGGCCCGCGGCTCGGCCTGGAAGGCGGCTTTTTAGCCACGGAACCCACGGAAGGCCACGGAGTCGCAATGCAGTGGCCACGACACGGGTGGGTTTCTAACGCAGAGACGCAGATCCTTCATAGTGAGTTGTCATGTTTCACCCCATGGCAATCATTGACGCCATATCCTCCCTCACCTAACTTGAATCATTATTGAACGAAACCCATCTACTGGAAGCGGGCGACGACATCCGTACCATCCAAGAGCTCCTAGGGCACAAGGACGTGAGCACGACGATGATCTACACTCACGTCCTCAACAAAGGAGGTCACGGTGTTCGCAGCCCGATCGATCACCTGTGAACCGAGCTATACAGTCTGTATAGCCCGACACGGGCAACTGTACCGGGAAGCTTGTTTTCGTGGTAATAGAAAGAGATACGCATCTAGGACGAGAATCAGCAGGCGTTCTTATACAGACACAGAGCGTTTTGTTTGCAGAACTATACAAACCGTTGAATACAGAGTTCGGCTAGAAATGAATTCCGATAAATGAATCACGAATTCCTAAAACTTGTAAGACAGAAAGCAGAGGAAAAACTGCTTTTCCTGCCGCATGCATCAAGGCAGATGATGCGTCCTGATCGAATGATAAGCACAGCAGAAGTAAGGAAAGTCATCTTTGAAGGCGAAATCATTGAAGACTATCCCGAGGACGCAAGAGGGCATAGCTGCCTTATACTTGGGTATGGCGAGGGTGAGAGATCGCTGCACGTCGTATGCTCACCCAAAGATGAATATTTGGCAGTCATTACTGCTTATGTTCCAAATACAGACCAATGGGTTGATGACTTTAAATCCAGGAGAAAAACATGAAGTGCATGTACTGCCAAGGTGAGATGAAGAGGAGCACCGTACCATTTCACATCGACCGAAAAGGAGTTCATGTGAGCCTTGACAAAATTTCTGCATGGGTGTGTTCGCAATGTGGTGAGTCGTATTTTGAAGAATCAGAAGTAGATTCAATGCAAGCGTTGGTTAAGGCGGTGGAAGAACAAACGCAAAGGTTCGAAAAGATCGCATAGAAAAGCCGAACAAGGCGCTAAACTCGGACCGCCTTCGTCGCTACGCTCCTCAGTCGGCCGGTTAGCGCGAGCGTTAGAAGGAGGGATACAGGCTCCTAGGGTGGCGGACGGCACGACCGTTGCGGATTGAGATCGGAGAAAA
>CAZRGD010000084.1:0-8502 GCA_964599505.1 uncultured Nitrospirota bacterium
CGGGATGCTCAGGAGTCGCGTGGGCTCGGAGATGTGTAGAAAAGACAGACGTCGATCAGCCCAGGAGCGGCAGCAACAACGGCCGCATCTTCGACACCGAGGACAACACCTTCCAGGTCCCCCTGGCGGAGCTGGCGGTGAGCGGCGAGGCGAAGGACGGCCCCGCCTTCAACCTGGTCCTCAACTTCGGTGACGTGGCCGGGGAGATCCACTCCAGCGGCCTCCTGGACACGGTGAGCGGCTTCGACGTGCAGCAGGCGAACGTGACTTACAAGGGGTTCACGGTGGGCAAGTTCGCCACCCTCATCGGCGCCGAGGTGATCGAGTCGCCGGACGACATGAACTACTCCCGCTCCTTCCTCTTCGGGATGGCGATCCCCTTCACCCACACCGGTATCCTCTACTCGACCGACGTGGCCGAGGGGATCTCGGTGGCCGCGGCGGTGGTCAACGGCTGGGATAACTTCGACGACAACAACAACTCCAAGTCGTTCATGGCGCAGGTCGCCGCCGACATGGGCAAGGCGTCGGTCTCCATTCAGGGGATCTACGGGGCGGAGAAGGATCGCAACACCGATGGCGCGGACAGCGATAACCGCGGGGTCGTCGACCTGGTGGCGACCTTCGCCCCGTCGGATGCGACCACCCTGATGTTCAACGCCGACTACGGCAGCGAGGAGCATGCGGCGCTGGACGGCGGTACGGGAGTCTGGTGGGGGGCGGCCGTCTATGTTGACCAGATGGTCGCCGACACCTTCGGGGTGGCGGCGCGCGCCGAGTACTTCAACGACGAGGACGGTGCGGCACCGGGCGGCCTCGGGGTCACCACCGACATGTGGGAGGCGACCGTTACCGGCCACCAGGCATTCGGGGATCATATGATCGGCCGCCTGGAGGCGCGCTACGACTCGGCCTCCGACGATGTCTTCGAGGACAGCGACGGGTCGATGCAGGACAGCCAGTTCACCCTCGCGGGTGAGGTGATCGTCCGCTTCCCGTAGGAAACGTTGCAAACAAAACAGGCATGGGTTGCCGCTTTCTTGGGCAAATCCTCTTTTCTTCACCCTCCTGTGGGCGGCCCCGGCATGGGCTGTCCACAGGGGAAGCCGGCGGCTCCATCGCCTCCGGTGGCGCCGATCGGGCGCACCGTTTATCCATCACCGGGAAATCGACACATGGCCAATTACCGACCGCGACCCCTTCTCACCCTTACCTTCGCAACCGTCCTCTCGTTTCTCCTCGCCTCCCCCGCCAGCGCGGCAGAGGCGGCGAAGCTGAACGGCGCCGACACCACCTGGATGCTCATCTCCACCGCCATGGTCCTCTTCATGACTCCGGGGCTCGCGCTGTTTTACGGCGGTATGGTGCGGCGCAAGAACGTCCTCGGGACCATGGTCCACAGCTTCTTCGCCATGGCCCTGGTGCCGGTCTTGTGGATGGCGATCGGCTACACCCTCGCCTTCGGCACCGATATCGGCGGCTTCGTGGGGGGGCTCGACCACCTCTTTCTCCGCGGCATCACCCCGGATAGCCTCACCGGCTCCATCCCCACCATCGTCTTCGTCTGCTTCCAGGCGATGTTCGCGGTGATCACCCCGGCGCTCATTGCCGGTGCCTACGCCGAGCGGATCCGTTTCCCCGCCTATGTCCTGTTCACCGGCCTCTGGCTGTTGCTGGTCTACGCGCCGGTCTGCCACTGGGTGTGGGGCGAGGGCGGCTGGCTGTTCGAGCGCGGCGCGCTGGACTTCGCCGGCGGCACCGTGGTCCATATGTCCTCCGGCTTCTCGGCCCTGGCCTTCGCCATCGTCTTGGGGAGGCGCAAGGGGCTCGGGACCGTGAACATGGCGCCCCACAACCTTACCCTGACGCTGCTTGGCGCCGGGATGCTCTGGTTCGGCTGGTTCGGCTTCAACGCCGGCTCCGCCCTGGCGGCGAACCAGACCGCGGCACTGGCCTTCCTCACCACCTTCCTGGCGCCGGCGGCGGCGGGGCTGTCGTGGGCGGCGGTCGAGTGGATGCGTACCGGCAAGCCCACCGCCCTGGGGATCTCCTCAGGCCTGGTGGCAGGGATGGTGGTGATCACCCCGGCGGCCGGCTTTGTGGGGCCGGGGAGCGCCGTGGTCATGGGGCTCATCGGCGGCGTGGTCTGCTACGGCGGCGTCCTGCTCAAGGGACGTTTCGGCTACGACGACGCCCTCGACGCCTTCGGGGTCCACGGGATCGGCGGCATGGCAGGCGCCCTGCTGACCGGCGTCTTCGCCTCCTGGCCCGGCTGGGGCAAGCCGGTCCAGTCGCTCCTCTTCCACACCGACGCCGCCGCGGCGTGGCACCAGTTCGGGATCCAGGTCCTCAGCGTCGTCGCCACCGGCGCCTACTCAATCACCGTCACCTTGGGGATCTTGATGGTGGTGAAGGCGGTGGTGGGGCTGCGGGTCGAGGATCAGGAAGAGCTCGAGGGGCTCGACCTGAGTCAGCACGGGGAGGCGAGCTACACCTTCTAATCCAACCACGCTACCCTGCCATGCTCACAGCCGTGGGCTCCGGGGAGCCCAGAGGAGAGTCGCAATGAAAAAGATCGAAGCGATCATCAAGCCGTTCAAGCTGGACGAGGTGAAGGAGGCCCTCAACAAGGTGGGGGTGATGGGAATCACGGTGAGTGAGGTGAAGGGGTTCGGCCGCCAGAAGGGCCACACCGAGCTCTACCGTGGGGCCGAGTATGTGGTCGACTTCCTCCCCAAGGTGAAGCTGGAGGTGGTGACCACCGACGACCTCGCCTCCCAGGTGGTCGAGGCGATCGAGGCGTCGGCGAAGACCGGCAAGATCGGCGACGGCAAGATCTTCGTCGTGCCGGTGGAGGACGCAATCCGCATCCGTACCGGCGAGCGTGGCGGCGACGCCATCTGAACCACGAGACCCGGGCGGTGGCTGGCTGGCGCCGTCCTTCGCACAAGCTGCCTATCCTCCTAGCTCATGAAGCCCTGAACCAGGTCGGTAAATGGGGAACACGAAGGCACGAAAACCAGGAAAACACGAAGGATATTCAAGATGATGTTTTCGTGCCTTCCTCCCCTTCGTGTCTTCGTGTTCCCATCGGGCTCTTCACCTGAGCGAAGGGAATAGGCATATCGCGTACTAGACGCACAATCCACAACTGCAACACAGAGGAGAAATCGGCATGACCCCACAGGAAGCACTGAAGCTGGCAGAGGAGAAGGGCTGCAAGCTGGTCGACGTGAAGTTCTGCGACTTCGTCGGCCAGTGGCAGCACTTCACCGTTCCCATCCACGAGATCGACGAGGCCGTCTTCGAGGAGGGGCTCGGTTTCGACGGCTCCTCCATCCGCGGATGGAAGAACATCGACAACTCCGACATGCTCGTCATCCCCGACCCGTCGACGGCGATGGTCGATCCATTTTGCGAGCACCCGACCCTGTCGATGGTGGGCGACATCCAGGACCCGATCACCGGAGAGGGGTACGAGCGCGACCCGCGCTCCATCGCCCGCAAGGCGGAGGCGTACCTGAAGTCCACGGGGCTGGGTGACACCGCCTACTTCGGCCCCGAGCTCGAGTTCTTCATCTTCGACGACGTCCGCTACGACACCACCGAGAGCTCCTCCTACTACTTCGTCGACTCGGACGAGGCGCAGTGGAACACCGGCTCCGACGAGGGGCCGAACCTCGGCCACAAGGTGCGCCACAAGGGTGGTTACTTCCCGGTCGCGCCGATCGACTCGCAGCAGGACCTGCGCTCGGAGATGGTCTTGCAGCTCGAAGAGTGCGGCATCCACATCGAGTGCCAGCACCACGAGGTCGCCTCCGCCGGCCAGGCGGAGATCGACATGCGCTTCTCGCCGCTGCTGCACATGGCGGATCAGGTGCTCCTCTACAAGTACATCGTGAAGAACGTGGCCAAGCGTCACGGGAAGAGCGTCACCTTTATGCCGAAGCCGCTGTTCGCCGACAACGGCACCGGCCAGCACACCCACCAGTCGATCTGGAAGGGCGACACGCCGATCTTCTACGGCGACCGCTACGCGAACCTGTCGCAGGAGGCGCTCTACTACATCGGCGGCCTGATTCAGCACGGCAAGGCCCTGGCCGCCTTCACCAACCCCTCCACCAACTCCTACAAGCGTCTGGTGCCGGGCTACGAGGCGCCGGTGTCGTTGGCGTATTCCTCGCGTAACCGGTCGGCGTCGTTGCGCATCCCGACCTACTCCCCGAGCCCGAAGGCAAAGCGGGTCGAGGTGCGTTTCCCCGATCCCACCTGCAACCCGTACCTGGCGTTTACCGCGATGCTCATGGCCGGCCTCGACGGGATCGAGAACAAGATCGATCCGGGTGAGCCGATGGACAAGAACCTCTACGACCTGCCGCCGGAGGAGCTGGCGGAGATCCCGTGCATGCCCGGCTCGCTGCACGAGGCCCTCGACAATCTCGAGAACGACCACGCCTTCCTCCTCAAGGGCGATGTCTTCTCCGAGGACACCATCGCCGCGTGGATCAACTACAAGCGGGTCAACGAGGCCGACGCGGTCGCCATGCGGCCGCACCCGTACGAGTTCTTCCTCTACTACGACTGCTAAAGGATTGCTGCGCAATCCTTGAAGTTTGGCCCCCGCCCCTTGGGCGGGGGCCTTTTTGTTGGGGGCCGCTCCGGAGCTTGGGGCACACCCCCTCCCCGCTCGTGCGAGCCGTCGCGGTCGGCAGGCGGACGACACTGCCGAGCCCCTCGACCAGGGCCTCCTGCGTTGCTACCTCCACACCGGCACCACGCCGAGGGGGTGCGCCTCTACCCGTGCTGCCGTGAGACCCTGACGGCCCGCCTCGGTGTCCGTTTCGCACCCGAGACCGAGGCGCTTCATCACACGCTGCGGGGTCAACCCGTCGTAGAAGTAACTGCCTATCCCGTTAGCTCAGCAAAGCTGGAAGGATCTGGCAAAACAGGAACACGAAAACACGAAATCTTGAAAAACACGAAAAAACTCTCTCAAGACTTTTCGTGTTTTCTCCCTTTCGTGTCTTCGTGTTCCCATTGGGACATCCACCTGAGCTAAGGGAATAGGCGTATAAAAGTACGAGGTTCAGCCCCGCCTAATTCCCTGCAGGATGGCCTCGCATTCGTGATCGGTGAAGAGGTCACCATAGAGTCGCACGAACATCTCCTGCCTCTGCTCTGCCGCGTCGCGGGTGACGAAACTCGCCTTCATGAGCGTGCGGCCGGTGGTGAACATGCGACAGGCCATCCGCAGCCTCTCCGCTGAAGAAAGGGCAAGCAGCTTCAGCCGGTATCGCTCTTCGACTTCCGGAGGGGTGTCCGTCACGTCTTTCTCAGCTTTTCGAGAATGGTGTCCACGCCGAGTTGCGGGCTCCATTTATTCAAATAGCCCCAGTCGAGGTTCGGGACGGAGCGCACGAGCTGTGCCGCATCATTGTACTGCAACGCCGAGTCGGACTCGCGTCCCCAGCAGAGCTTGGAGAGGAGAAGATCCTCTGGAGCGACCACCCAGATTTCGAAGTCTCCAAGATTGACCTGCCGCCGGCGATCAAGCTCGGCTTTGCGATACGGCTCATCCTTGCGAACAATAAAGTCTGCCTTGAGAATCCACTCGTTGTGGATGATGTTGAACATCCCACGACGAGCCACAGCTTCCTGAACGGAGTGTTCGTCGATGTAACAGTCTGTCGCGAAGAGGGGGAGGAGCCGGGCTACGTCGTCCGCCTCGACGTCGATCACCAAGTCGATATCGCGGGTCATCCGTGGCACGGCGTACACCGCCAGGGCGACCGATCCGGTGAGCATGTAGGGGATATTCGCCTTCCCAAGACGCGCCGAAATGAGCTTCAGAAACTCGAGCTGCTCGTCCATCGGTCGACCCTACCACGGCCGCGGGTACGGGACTGCAATGCGGATGGAGTGTCGTCGCCGACGGCATCTACCTCCGCCTCGCCCGGCAGGAGGGGCACACCATGAGGAGCATGAAGGGGATGCCTCCCGACCTCCGTGGTCCCACCACCCTGATCACCACCCCTCGTTTTCAGGGCCGTTGCAATCCCCCGCGCGCGCGCCGGCGACGCCTCACCCCTGCCCTCCCATTCGCGGGTAGGCGGCTTGCCGTTCCCTGCCAGGCGGCATGTTCTTCTCAGTTGCACCGTTCGCGCCGCTCTTTGCCCGGTTTCCCGTCTTCGTGCCCTTCATGCTCTTCATGGTGAAAACGCTGTTCACCGAGGACCCAGACCCCTCGCGGGTCGCGCCGCACCCACTGCGGGGAACGCCCCCTCTGCGGCCTCTGAGCCCTCTGTGGTGGTCCCCCCCTGCGTGGGATGACGTGTTCCTTGTCCCACAAGTCTTCCCGTGTCCCCCGTGGTGAAAAATGTGAACCGACGATTACGGCGGGTTCACAGATACTTGTTTTTCTCGACAACGGCCGATAAATACCCAATTGTCCACACTCGTAACGGTTTTTCCTGTGGAGTGCTGGTCGCTCGGCGTGTACTTATTTTTCCTGGCTACTGGAACGACATACTTGCTTTTCCTGCGTTGAAACTATTTTTCCGGAGGATCCCATGGCTCCAGGCGGTCAGGAACCGGCGCCCCCCCGACCTGCCGGCTATGTGGCCCTCATCCAGCGGTACGGGCTCGATGTCATCCCGAGCTGGCACCGGTCCTGGGTGGCGATCCGCGGCGGCCACCGGGTCCAGGTGCGTGGCGGTGTCGTCGAGGAGGTCTACCCGCCCAAGTACTGGCCGGGGGAGGGGGCAGGCGGCCACCTCGAGTTTGCCCTCAAGTATGACGGCACGAACCTCGCGATCCTCGCGACCCTCTTTCAGGAGCTCGAAGCGGAGGAGCTCCTCGTCTATCTTCGCTCCAAGCCCACCGGCAAGTACGCGCGGCGCCTCTGGTTCCTGTACGAGCTCCTGACCGGAGAGAGGTTGCCTTTGGCGGACCTGAAGCGGGGCAACTACGTCGACCTCCTGGAGCCGGATCGGTACTACACGACCACTCCGGCGCGCCGGGTGCGCCGCCAGCGGGTCAACGACAACCTCCTGGGTGACCGCCGTTTCTGCCCGATGGTGCGTCGCACCGACGCCCTGCGCGCCTTCGAGACGGCCAACCTTCCGGAGCGCTGCCGGCAAGTGGCGTCGGGCTATACCCCGGCGTCGTTGAGGCGGGCGCTCGGCTACCTCTACGCGAAGGAGACGCGATCCTCCTTCGAGATCGAGCAGATCCGGCCCAGCTCGACCCGGACTGAGCGCTTCGTGGCGCTGCTGCAGCTCGCCGAGGAGGAGGACTTCTGCGACAAGGCTCGCTTGATCGAGCTGCAAAACCGCAGCGTCGATCCACGCTTTCGCGACCCCGACTACCGCGCGACGCAGAACTATGTCGGGGAGACCGTTGCCTGGCAGCGAGAGCGGATCCACTTCGTCTCTCCGAAGCCGGAAGATCTCGCCGACCTGATGGCCGGATTCATCGCCTCTCACCGGCGTATGGAGGCGGGCGCGGTCTCCGCCCCCGTCCACGCCGCCGCCATCGCCTACGGGTTCGTCTTCCTGCACCCCTTCGAGGACGCCAACGGTCGGATCCACCGCTTCCTGATCCACAACATCCTCGCCCGGAGAGGCTTCACCCCCGAGGGCGTCATGTTTCCCATCTCGGCGTCGATGCTGAAGAACCGTGCCGACTACGACGACTCCCTGGAGGCCTTCTCCCGGCAGCTCATGCCGCTGGTGGAGTACACCCTCGACGAAGCGGGCCACTTGACCGTTCACAACGACACCGCCCGGTGGTACCGCTACATCGACCTGACCCCGCAGGTGGAGGCGCTCTTCCGATTCATCGAGCAGACCATCGAGGTGGAGCTGGTCCACGAACTCGCCTTCCTGGCCCACTACGACGCGGCCAAGCGCGCCATCCAGGAGATCGTGGACATGCCCGACCCGAAGATTGACCTCTTCATCCGCTGCTGTTCGCAAAACCGGGGCCAACTCGGTGCACGAAAACGGGCAAGCCACTTCGCGTTCTTGACGGAAGACGAGGTCGCGCAGATGGAAGCGGCGGTGCTCGCCGCCGGCGGCGAAGGCAACCGGAGCGCTTAACCGGACACTAGTGATTTACGCCGTTCAACTCGGGGAAGAGATTTGGGTGTTGCACGCATTCCAGAAGAAGCGGATCTCGGGCGGTTTACGGTTGATCGACTGATGAAGATCCTCAATCGTCTCGACCGCCGAGTTGAGGTCCAAGTCTTGGTGAGAGCGGTCAGTCAGTTGAGCACATCTGCAAAGTAACCGGCTCTGCGATGAGGAGGAGAATGGCGTCTCGTACGGCGCGAGGGGAGGCCCTACTTGGCCTTGAAGGCGGGTCTCGCGCAAAGACGCAAAGGGCTTGCCCCCGACTCTCGGTCGCGATCCTGCCGTCCCGGAGTCCTGCTTCCTGTCGGGTGATGCCCCCATTCACTCACAACTCGTCGGACTGAGGCGACATCTACGCTGACACAGGGGG
>CAZRGD010000085.1:0-8423 GCA_964599505.1 uncultured Nitrospirota bacterium
GGGGGGGGGGGGGGGGGGGGGGGGGGGGGGGGGGGGGGGGGGGGGGAGGAGGGGGTGGTTGGCCGCTATGCGGCCGGATGATCTCTGTCAGACTGGGGTCACACGCCACATCCAAACCATGGTGCCCTATCGGTGGAGAGCGCGGTGTAGCCAATCATCGTTGTCCCGCCGACGTGTAGCACGCCGCATAACGGGCAACCATCGCGTCGAGGCTGAAGTCGTCCACCGTCCGAGCACGTGCCGCCTCGCCCATGCGACGGCGCAGCGCCGGATCTGCGGTGAGGCGGCCGAGGGCGGCGGCGAGGGCGGCCGGGTCGGCCGACGGGACCAGCATCCCGGTCTCTCCGTCAGCCACCAGCTCCGGGTTGCCGCCCACCCGAGTGGCCACCACCGGCAGCCCGGTGGCCATCGCCTCCAGGAGGGTGTTGGAGATCCCCTCGGCAAGCGACGGGAGACAGAAGAGGTCGAAGGCGCGCAACAGCTCCGAGATGTCGGACCGCTCGCCCAGGAGGTGGACGCGATCCGCCACCCCCGACGACGAGATCGCCGCGGCCAAACGGTCGCGCTCCGGGCCGTCGCCGACGATCACCACATGGACCGCCGGATCGAGGCGGGTCGCGGCCGCCACCAGGTCGAGGTGGCCCTTCACCGGATCGAGCCGCCCCACCGTCCCCACGACCACTGCGTCCGGCGGGAGAGCGGGGAGGAGGGCGGCGCGGTCCACCTCTCCGGAGGCGAAGCGGTCGGTGTCGACGCCGTTCATCAGCACCTCCACCTTGCGCGCCGGGATCCCCACGGTGGCGGTGAGCCAGGCTGCGAGGTCGGCGGAGACGGCGGTGAAACGACGCACCAGGGGGGCGTTGAGCCGGCGGAGGAGGTTGTGGCGTGGGTTCAGCCCCTCGGGATCATCGGCGGTGCGACCGTGCTCGCCGTGGAGCACCGCGCGCACCCGGGCTAGCCGCGCCGGGAGGATGCAGTCGAGCCCAGCGGTGTTGCGGGTATGCACCACGTCCGGCCGCAAGCGGCGAAAGCAGCGCCAGGCGCGAAGATAGAAGGCGAGCTCGAAGCCGGGCCGCTTGTGGAGCTCGACGATCTCCACCGGCCGTGTGAGCCGCCGCCCAAAGTCCGTGGTCCGATCGACGCAGACGATCTGGTGGGTAAACCGCGCCGGATCCATCCGGTTGATCAGGTTCACCAACCCGTTCTCCAGCCCCCCAGTTCCCAACCGGTAGATCACGTGGCAGATGCGCAGCTTGCGCTGCGTATGAAGCCCGCCTGCGGCGGGCGGGTGAGGCTGCGAGGGTTGCATCACGATCGGGACCGGGCGGAGGTCGACGCGACCACCGCGTGTGCGACCCGCCCACGCGGCCAGACGTGCAACATCTCGCGCCCCCCCTTCTGGAACTCGTAGTCCACCACCTCCACCTCACACCCATGCCCCGTCTCGGCGGCCCACTGCATGACACCCTCGAGGTGGTTCGACCGCCCTCCTCCAAGCTCGAGTAGAGGAAAGATCTTCACCTCCCTCGCCACCCTGCACATCGCCTCAATCGACAAGATATGAAAGTCCAGGGAAAGATGGCCGCTGTAGAGAAACAGGAGGTGCGAGCAGAGGGCCAGATCGAAAGCATCGTCCTCGAAGGGTAGAGAGGGCAGCGTCCCGGCCATGTACCGATCGCTCCCCCTCTGGTAATCGCGCAAGAACTCATCCATCGCTGCCATCCTCAACGAGCCGAGCTCCTCCACCGACCGGATACCACGCCACACGAACGCCCCCCGGTTCCTCCTCACCTCCTCCAACACCTCAGTGTAGGTCGACTGGATCCTCCTGCGAATCTCCACCCCGGAGAAGCGGTAGATTTGGATCCAGCGAGACGATCATCCCCCCCCGACGCGTCAGCTCGCAATTAAACGAAGCAGGGCCGTCACCGCACCCGAGGATGCGCCCGGCGAGATCCTCCTCGGTCAAGGAGAACATCGCCACATACTCCTCAAACGAACGCCCCCACGGGACGACCTGATCGAGGCTGAAGCTCACCATTCACCGCCCCGGAAGAGCACCTGTCCTCAAGCGTGGCACCACGGAACCAGGAGCCCTCCCACCGGGGCCAACGGCCCCCAGTTCATTTTTCGCACAGCGAAAAATGCTTACTCGATCCAGCCCTCCTTACGGAGGTAGTGCAGCAACTGCTGCGCCGCCTCGTCCGGGTTGAGGTGGGTCGTGTCGATGCTCACCTCGGCATGCTTCGGCTCCTCGTACGGGTCGCTGATGCCGGTGAACTCCTTGATCAGGCCGGCGCGCGCCTTGGCGTAGTGGCCCTTGCGGTCGCGCCCCTCGCACACCGCCAGGGGCGTGGCTACGTGGACCTCGATGTAGCCACCGTACTGGGAGATCATTTCCCGATTGAACTGCCGAGTACGCTCGTACGGAGCGATGGGGGCGCAGATGGCGATGCCTCCGTTCTTGGTGATCTCGCTCGCCACGTAGCCGATGCGCTGGACGTTGAGGTCGCGGTGCTCGCGGGTGAAGCCGAGCTCGGAGGAGAGGTGGCGGCGGACGATGTCGCCGTCGAGCAGGGTGACCGGCCGGTCCCCCACCTCCAGGAGTCGGGTAAGGAGGACGTTGGCGATGGTCGACTTACCGGCGCCGGAGAGACCGGTGAAGAAGACCGTGAAGCCGCGCTTCGAGCGCGGCGGGTACGCCTTCTTCAGCTCCTCGACGACCTCGGGGTAGGAGTACCACGACGGCACCCGGATCCCCTTCTGGAGGTAGCAGCGCAGGCCACAGCCGGAGATCTCCGCGGTACGTGCCCCCTCGGGGACCTCATCCTCGACGAGATACCGCTCCTCCTCGGGGACGTAGACCATCTTCCGGAAGGGGATCATCTCGATCCCCAGCTCACCGCTGTGCTCGCCGAGGAGCTCCTGGGCGGCGTAGGGCGAGTAAAAGGGCGCCTCACCCTCCTCCACCGATGGGCCGGCGTAGTCACGACCGACAATGATGTGGGAGCAGCCGTGGTTCTTCTCGACGATCGCGTGGAGCACCGCCTCACGTGGCCCGGCCATGCGCATCGCCGCCGGCAGGAGACCGAAGAGCATCAGGTCTTGGGGATAGCGCTGCGCCACCTTGCGGTAGCAGCGGACACGGACGAAGTGGTCGACGTCGCCCGGTTGGGTCGGCCCCACCACCGGGTGGAGGAGGAGGTTGGCGTTGTGCTCGCGGCAGGCCCGCTGGGTCATCTCCACGTGGGCACGATGCAGCGGGTTGCGAGTGGTGAAGGAGACGAGGCGCTGCCAGCCGAAGCGGGCGGCATAGGTACGCACATCGCGCGGGGTGAGACGCAGAGTCTTGAAGTCGTAGTGGACCGGGAGCTGGAGACCGACCACCTCTCCCCCCACACAGAAGCTCGGCCGCGCCATCAACGCACGCACCCCCGGGTGACGCTCGTCGGTGGTGCCGTAGACGAGCTCCGCCTCCCGCTGCTTGTCCGGCTCCCACACATCCCCGACGACCAGCAGCGCCAAGACCACCCCCTCCGGGTCACGCAGGGCGATCTCCTCACCCACAGTGAGGCGACCGGCGAGATCCCCATCCACCGGCAGGACAATCGGCACCGGCCACAGGGTGTGGTCGACGAGGCGCATCGACTCCACCACCGACTCGTAGTCCGCCCGTCCGAGGAAACCGGTCAGCGGCGACAGACCGCCGGTAAGGAGGAGCTCCAGATCGCTCAGAGCGCGGGCATCGAGGTCGATGGAGGTGAGGTCGCGGCACCCCTCCTTACGCGCCGCGGCCACCTCCGGCGGAAGCATCAGCTCGCACAGGCGGCCACCGTGGGGCGGGTTGAGGTGGTCCTCCAAGGGACCGGCGACGGAAATGGACGGGTTCATGGTCACTCCTTCCCCGGTCGCGCGCGGCGGCGAGGGGCGGCTGGCGATAACAAAGGTCGGCTCCATGGGCGAGATCTCCGCGACGGGCCGGGAGGAAGTGTCTCAATGTGAGACGGATCGGCCCTTCTCGCGGGATACAAGCAAGTACGGTGCCAGCTCATACGGTCTCCAGATCCAAAAAGAGGGACCTACCGCGCGTAGAGGTCCGGCGACACGGGGACATCTTTCAGCCGCGCCAGGAGCTTGTCGTGGAGGGTTGGATTGGCCGCCACGACGCTGCGGTACTTCGCCTTCGGCTGGTTGTAGAGGATCGGTGCCCCGTCCTTCTGGGTCACCCGCCCCCCCGCGGCCACCACCAGGGCGTGGCCGCCGCAGATGTCCCACTCGTGCTTCGGAGAGAGGGTGTAATAGATGTCGCACCGGCCGATGGCGAGCAGGGTCATCTTGTAGGCGATGGAGCCCACCGCCTCGAAGCGGTAGAGATCCTTCACGTCGTCGAACTCGCCGCGCTTCTGCTCGCTGCGGCTCCCCACTAGGTGCGCCCCGGCGAGCTCCGCCGCCGCCGACATCGCCACCGGCGCACCGTTGGCGGTGATCCCCTCCCCCACCACCCCGGCGACCAAGAGATCTTCGGTGGGGTTGAAGACAACCCCGAGCTGCGGCACCCCGCGATGCACCAGGCCGATGGAGATGGTCCAGTGGGGGACCTTCTGGAGGAACTCCTTGGTGCCATCGATGGGGTCCACCACCCAGACCCAGTCACGATCCAGACGCGACGGGTCATCGAGGGTCTCCTCCGAGAGCCAGCCGAAGTCGGGCGCCGCGGCCAAGAGCCGATCGTGAAGCAGCCGGTCCACTGCCAGGTCCGCCTCGGTGAGGGGGTTGTCCTCCCCCTTCGACCATTGCTTCACCTCCGCCTGGTTGTAGATGGAAAGCGCCACGGTACCAGCCTCGCGGGCGGCAACGGTCGCCACGTCTAACAAATCCGGAATAAGCTGCTGGCCAGCCGTCGTCGATATCATGCAAGTCTCCTGGGTGCTCCATCGGGAAAATGGACAGTCACTCTATCGGCTGGCGCCGCATGCGGCCAAGCTAAGCGGCTGGTGCAAGGGGTACGGTGCCGTTCCCATACGCGCCGCACCAGCGACAATCTCATCCAGATCACAGTCATGACCTGACCGTGCGTGCCGATCAGCCTCGAAGACCGCCATGCGTGATATCGCCGTCCTCCTCTTTCTGATTGCCTGCATCGGCGCCACCCTCCGGCGCGCGTGGCTCGGTGTGCTGGCACTGGCGGTCTTCAGCTACCTGAGCCCCCACACCTACTGCTGGGGCTTCATGCGCAGCGTCCCCGCGTACAAAATCCTCTTTTTCGCGGTCTGCCTCAGCTTCCTCAATGATCGCAACCGCCAGGAGATCCCGAAAGATTGGCGCATCCCGGCCTTCTTCTTTCTCTGGGCCTACTTCCTTTTTACGACGTTCTTTGCCCGAGTTCCCGAGTACGCATGGCCCAAGTTCTGGGAGGTGTCGAAGGTATACGCGCCGTTCATCTTTACCCTCACCCTGATTAACACCCGCAAAAAGCTCTTTTACCTCGTGTGCACCATCGCTGCGTCCTTCGGGCTGGTGGCCGTCAAGGGGGGAGTCTGGTCACTTCTCAATGGGTTCCACTTTCGCGTCTACGGCCCGCCGTACACCGCGTATTACGACAACAACGACTTTGCTGTTGCCACGAACGTAGCTCTACCCCTCCTGATCCTCTGGATCCGCGAGACCAAAGTTGTGTGGCTGCGCCGCGCTCTCATCGCCGCCGTCCCTCTGTGCATCTGCTCCTCTCTCGCCTCGTGGTCACGAGGTGGCCTTCTCAGCCTCTCAGCAGTGCTCGCATTCCTGATCTGGAACAGCAAACGGAAGTGGCTTGCCGTGCCGCTTCTCGCCCTCGGGATCTACCTGGTTATCCCCTTGCTTCCCCAGGAGTGGTTCGGGCGAATGAACACGATCGAGGCCCATAAGGACCTTTCCTCGCAGCAACGTCTCGCGGTATGGCACGACGGGATTCAGTGGACCACCAAACACCCCATTCTCGGCTGCGGATTCAAGGGATGGTGGTATGTAACCAGCGCCGCGAACGATTCCTACTATGTCCGCCACCTGGCCGAGTTGGGCGTCGAGGTGAGACGCATCGACTGGCACTCTTCTTACGTCGAAATTTTTGCCGAGCACGGAGTTATCGCGGGCACCATATGGCTTTCCCTACTGGCCGGCACGATGGTGAGCCTCACACGCCTCGCCCGGCTGAGTCGCCGTCATGCAAACTTGGAGTGGGTAAAGAATTACGCGCTCATGCTTCGTGCCGCCCTCATTGCCTATGCAGCCGGAACCCTCTTCCTCGGCCTCCCCTACTGGGACCTCTTCTACCACCTCGTCTTCGTCTCTGTACTGGTTAAGAAGTTTGCCCTTCAAGAGGCGATCACCGCGGGGGTCGCCGCAGCCACGCCCACGGACCTAGGAACCACAACCACAACACAGGATCTATCTCCTGCGCCAGCGGCGTGGCGGCCACCGATACACCTTTCACTCAACTCGGTACACCAATGACTCAATCCGGAGAAGTGTTGGCGAAGATTTCGAAACTGCTTCGATTTCATCGCACCTCAAGGCCATCCAAAGAGGAGACGGTCATTCTGGGTGAGCGTGCCTTTCTCCACCCCGGAAGCAGAATCTTCAATGCACGCACCGTCCTGAAACACGGCGCACGCGTGAATGGTCCCCTCACGGTCCATGGACGCGGCGCATTTTACATCGGTGCCTACGCCGCCGTGGGATCCGAGTTGCTCGCCATTACCTCGAACCATACGATGAAGCTAGTCAACCTGCAGGTGAACCTCCAGCGCCAGATCGGGGGCCGCGACAACCAAGGAAGCCCGGACGACGTGGTCATCGGGCCGACAGCGTGGGTTGGAGACCGAGTCACCCTTCTCCCGGGAAGCCACATCGGCGTGGGGTGCATCGTGGGTGCATGCAGCATCGTAACCAAACCGTGCCCCGACTTTTCTGTGGTCGCAGGAAACCCCGTGAGGGTGATTCGCTTCCGATTCCACGAAGATGTGCGCCAGGGCCTCCTCGGCATCCGCTGGTGGATGTGGAGCCAGGCGAAGATGAAACGGAACGTCGTCTTTTTTGACGCGGCGGTGGATGAAGAGAGCACCTGGTCCGATCTGGAGGCACTCATCGTCCCGTAGGGGGGACACCCAGACCCGCCGTCCCGGCAACAGCGGTCGCCGTCATCCATCTGCCCCTTTACGGGCGAGCACGACCATCTTGTTGCCCATCCACGGCGTCACAGAAAGGCCTGCGTAGATGAGGCGTAGGAGCTGTTCGCGTGGACCGGAAAGCCCCTGATAGTGGCGTAGCTTGAGTAGTGATTTCTCGAACATGGTGTGGTCTCTGAAAGCGCGAACCAAGTGAAACCCACTGCGTCGAAGAAGCATCTCCATGGCACACCGGGTGAAATAATACCTGTGAGCTCGATAGTAAATCTTGCGACGTTGATCAAGCCGTGGGGAGAGGTGCCCAGCAAAACGGATTAGGTGGCGGAGAAGCGCCCCCTCGTCCGGGGTTTCGAGAAGGAGAAGACCGCCCTCTGCGAGATGGGCGGCACATACCGAGAGCAGTCCCTCCGGGTCCGGCACGTGCTCGATCACGTCCCACAGGGTGATGCACCCCACCTGCCGCGGGAGCTCGTCTTCGTCGCAAAGGAGCCCCTGCACCACAGGGAGCGCCGAGTAACGACGACGACAGATTGCGACCGCCCTCCCCGAAGGCTCAACACCTAAAGGCTCGAAGCCGTATTCCTTCGCCGCGTGGAGAAAGATTCCCGCACCGCTTCCCACATCGAGGATACGCCGATTAGGCGCCAGCGCCTCCACCACCGGCAGGTAACGGCCGAACTTCCTGGTGAGCTCGGCGACCACCCCCGGATCCCCGTAGATCTCCTCGTTGGCCGCATCCCAGTACTCGTCAAAGGGGGCATCTTCCTCATCACCGGTGATCTCCAAAAAGGCCATACCGCACCCCGGACAGCGAAACAGGTCGTGAGTGCCAGAGACCTTGAGGCCCCGGTAAATCGCCGCAACATGTCCGCATGTGGGACATTTCAGGCTCATCTTTGTAGCCTCCCTTCAACCGCTTCACTCACCGACAACGGCTCACCCGTAAGGAGCCGTTGATGGAGGGAGAGGGTATCGTCGGCAACACGTTCCCAGGAAAAGCTCTTGTGCGCCCGTTCGCAGGCAGACTTGGCGAGACGTAGGCGGTATCCCTTGTCCTCGGCGAGGCGACGAATTGCCACAGCGATCTTCTCCACGCGGGTTCCGTCCACCACCAACCCGGTTTCGCCATCCACCACTGCCGAGTCCGTTCCCCCTGCGTCACCTGCAATCGCCGGGGTCCCGCATGCCGCGGCCTCGATATAGACGATGCCGAACCCCTCCGTGTCCCCATTGATCTCTCGGTTCGCCATCACGAAGACG
>CAZRGD010000086.1:0-8357 GCA_964599505.1 uncultured Nitrospirota bacterium
CCGCGGGGACACAGCGGTGCGTCTGGGGGGATATGGTCGCGCGTGGCGGTGGTGTATCGGCGAGGGGGGCGGGGCCTCGGCCGCCGGCCCAGCGGCCGTGGGGCCGGCGAGGGGGTCGTGGAGGCGCGCCTCGAAGCCCGCCCGGCAACACCCGACTCGGCCACCCGGCTGCACGAGCTGCTGGCGCAGCGGCGCGCCTCCCAGCCGGTCTCCCTCCCCTCGGCCGGCTCCATCTTCAAGAACCCGCCGGAGCGCTCGGCGTGGCGGTTGATCCGAGACGCGGGGCTGGCCGGGGAACGGATCGGCGGGGCGCAAATCTCGCCGCACCACGCCAACTTCATCGTCAATCTCGGGGGCGCCACCGCCGCCGACGTGGAGGCCCTCATCCACCTCGCCCGGGAGCGGGTCGTCGCCGATTGCGGCGTCGCTCTGGAGCTGGAGGTGGTGATCCTCGGGGAGCAGTGACCATGCGCGGCAGGTGGAAAGACAAGCGGGTCGGGGTGCTCATGGGCGGCTCCTCCCACGAGCGGGAGATCTCGCTGGCCACCGGCGAGGCGGTCCTCGCGGCGCTGGCGCGCAAGGGGTACGACGCGGTGGCGGTGGACCCGGTGGGTGATCCCATCGCCAGCCTCCACGCGGCGGGGATCGAGGTCGCCTTTATCTGCCTCCACGGCCGCTTCGGGGAGGACGGCCGGGTGCAGGGGTGTCTGGAGCTGATGGGGATCCCGTACACCGGCTCCGGGGTGCAGGCGTCGGCGGTGGCGATGGACAAGGTGCTCACCAAGCGGATCTGGGAGAGCTACCACATCCCTACCCCGGAGCACTGGGTGGTCTCCGGCCCGGGCGAGCTCGCGGCGCTGGTGCGCCACCTGGGCGCGCCGGTGGTGGTGAAGCCGATCTACGAGGGCTCCAGCTTCGGGGTGGAGATCGTGCGCGCGCCCGAGGAGGCGGAGGCGGCCCTGGAACGGGCCCGCGGCTTCGGCTCCCGCTGCTTCGTCGAGCGGTTCGTGCGCGGTCGCGAGCTCACCTGCGGCCTGCTCAACGGCGACCCCCTGCCGGTGGTGGAGATCCGTGCCCCGGGTGGCCTCTACGACTTCAAGGCCAAGTACGAGGGGGAGGCGACCGAGTACCTCTGCCCGGCACCGTTGGAGGCCCCCCTGCGCCGCGAGATCCAGCGCACCTGCGCCCGCGCCGCCGCCGCCCTCGGTTGCCGCGGCGGGGTGCGCGTCGATGTCCTCCTCGACGTGGCGGAGAACTACTACTTGCTGGAGGTGAATACGATCCCCGGCATGACCGGCCACTCGCTCCTACCGAAGGCGGCGGCGGCCATGGGTATCGACTTCGACGACCTGGTGGAGCTCCTCCTCGATGGCATCCCGGAAACGCGGTAGTCGCGCACCCAGGAGGCGCCGCCTCTTTTCCCTCTGGCCGGGTCGGCGACAGGGGCGGGGGAGGCGGGCGCCCAAGCCAAAACCGCGGGCCAGGCCGAAGGCCAAAGCGACGCTGAGGCGTGGGGCCGCCGCGACCTCCCGTACCCCCAAGCGCGCTCCCGGCCGCGGCCAGCGGTCCCGGTGGCTGCGGCCATTCCAGGTCATCGCGGTGATGACCTGCGTGGCCCTCGTGGGCGCCGCGGTCTGGGGCGTGGAACGGGTTGCCACCCTGCCGTACTTCACCATCCACCGGGTGGAGGTGGTGGCCACCGGCCTCGGCGGACCCGGGATGGATCGGGAGACGGTGGAGCGTCGCTACCTGGCGCCCCACCTCGGTGAGCCGATCTTCGCCCTCGACCTCGCCGCCCTCCGCGCCGAGGTCGAGGCGGACCCGTGGATCGCGGAGGCCACCGCCGCCCGCCGCCTTCCCGATGGCGTGGTCCTGCGGGTGCGCCTGCGCGAGGCGGCGGCGGTCGCCACCTCCGGCAGCCGCGCCTGGCTTCTGGATCGCAAGGGCAAGGTGATCGTCAAGACGACAGGCGGCGCCAGCGCCGCCCTGCCGCAGATCCGCCTCCGCCCGTCGCAACGCGGCTGGAGCTCGCGGCCCGAGGCGATGTACCGCTGCCTGCGCCTCGCCGATACGATCCGCCACCGCCGCTTCCCCACCCCCGACGAGGTCCGCTACCTGCGCCTCGACGAGCGCGGCGACCCGGTGATCGTCACCACCGCCAAGGGGATCGAGATCCTCATGGGCCGCGGCGGCTACGGCGAGAAGCTCGACCGCCTGGCGGAGATCCTCCCGGACCTCGTCGACACCCACCGCAAAGTGGCGCGCATCGACCTCCGCTTCAAGGACCAGGCGGTCGTCCAGGGGCCGGGGTGAGGGGGCTGTGGATTGGATGATTAGCCGCAAAATCCGCTGAATCATCGCGGCCGCAGGCCGCACCCCTCCCCGTTTTCCGTGTCCTTCCGTGGATTCCGTGGCGAATCCCCTCGATACTCCAGCCGTTCACAGTCCGGCGGGGGCGGTTTAGACTCGCCGCTCTTTCTCTCCCGAGGTCGACGACAAAGATGGATATCCGCGGCTCCATGGTGGCCCTGATCACCCCCTTCACCCCCGATGGCGGGGTGGACGAGGCGGCCCTGCGCCGGCTGGTCGCCTTTCACGTGGACAATGGCACCCACGCCCTGGTGCCGTGCGGGACCACCGGCGAGTCGGCGACCCTCACCCACGCGGAGCACCGGGCGGTGATCCGGATCGTGGTGGACGAGGCCGCCGGCCGCATCCCGGTGATCGCCGGCACCGGCTCCAACTCCACCGCCGAGTCGATCGAGCTCACCCTGTTTGCCAAGGAGGCTGGGTGCGCGGCGGCCCTGCTCATCTCTCCGTACTACAACAAGCCGTCACAGGAGGGGGTCTACCTCCACTACAAGCGGATCGCCGAGGAGACCGCCTTCCCGCTCATCGTCTACAACGTCCCCGGCCGCACGGCGCTGAACATCCTGCCGCCCACGGTGGCCAGGCTCGCCGCGCTGGGGGGGATCGTCGGGATCAAGGAGGCGACCGCCAACCTCCAGCAGATCGCCGAGGTGATCGACGCCACCCCCGACGACTTCGCCCTCATCTCCGGCGACGACGCCACCGTCTTTCCCACCCTCGCGCTGGGCGGCGTGGGGACGATCTCGGTGGTGGCGAACGTGGCGCCGGCGGACATGGCCGCCCTGTGCGACGCCTGGTTCGCCGGTGACGTGGCGGAAGCGCGGCGGCTGCACTACAAGACCCTGCCGCTCTCCAAGGTGCTGTTTGTCGAGACCAACCCGGTGCCGGTGAAGGAGGCTTGCGCGATGATGGGCTTCTGCCGTCCGGACCTCCGCCTGCCCCTCACCGGTCTGGCACCGGCAAACCGCGAGCGGCTGCGCGCCGCCCTGGTCGACTACGGCCTGGTGTGAGCCCACCGCCTCGTCGATCCCCGAACCGAGAACCCCATGAGTGAGCTGATCCGCACCCTCGACGCCCGCGACGACGCCCAGGTCGCCGAGCTCGCCGCGGTCCTCGCCCGTTCTACCGACCAGGCTCCGGAGGTCGAGCGGGTGGTGGCGGAGATCCTCGCCGCGATCGAGCGCGACGGCGACGGAGCCCTGGTCGCCTACACCGAACAGTTCGACCACTTTTCGGTGGAGTCGGCCGCCGCCCTGGAGATCACCCGCGACGAGATGGCCGCGGCCGCCGCCTCCCTCGACCCGGAGCTGCGCGGGGCCCTGGAGCTGGCCGCCGAGCGGATCCGTAGCTTCCACGAGGAGCAGCGGGAGGAGACGTGGGAGATCACCGACGCCTACGGCTCCCGCCTCGGCCAGCTCGTCCGCCCCCTGCACCGGGTGGCCATCTACTGTCCGGGCGGCAAGGCGGCCTACCCGTCGTCGGTCCTGATGAACGCGGTGCCGGCGAAGGTGGCGGGGGTGGGCGAGGTGGTGATGCTGGTGCCGACGCCCGGCGGCGACCGCAACCCGGTGGTCCTCGCCGCCGCCCACATCGCCCGCGTCGACCGCGCCTTCGCCGTCGGCGGCGCCCAGGCGGTGGCCGCCGCCGCCTTCGGCACCGAGACCATCCCGGCGGTGGACAAGGTGACCGGCCCCGGCAACATCTACGTGGCCACCGCCAAGAAGCAGCTCTTCGGCCGCATCGACATCGACATGGTCGCCGGCCCCTCCGAGGTCCTGATCGTCGCCGACGAGAACGCCGACCCGGAGCAGGTGGCGATCGACCTGCTCTCTCAGGCGGAGCACGACGAGCTCGCCGCGTCGGTCCTGGTCACCCCGTCGGCAGCGCTCATCGACGCCACCCGCGCGGCCCTCGGCCGCTGGCTGGGGCGCCTGTCGCGTCGCGAGATCGCCGAGGCCTCCCTCTCCGGCTACGGCGCCCTGGTGCGGGTGGCGGACATGGAGGCAGCGTGCCGGCTGGCCAACCGCTTCGCCCCCGAGCACCTGGAGGTCCTGGCCGAGGCGCCACGCCACTGGCTTCCTCTGCTCACCGACGCCGGCGCCATCTTCCTTGGGCCGCGCTCACCGGAGCCCCTCGGCGACTACATGGCCGGCCCCAACCACGTCCTGCCCACCGGCGGCTCGGCGCGCTTCTTCTCGCCGCTCGGGGTGGCGGACTTCATGAAGCGCACCTCGCTGTTGGAGATCTCCGCCGCGGGGCTGGCGGCGCTGGGCCCACCCACCGTGCGGCTGGCGGAGGAGGAGGGGCTCACCGCCCACGCCGAGGCGGTACGCATCCGCCTGCAGGAGGGCACATGAGCGCCCCGTCCGTCGAGCGCGGCTCGGTGCTGGCCTCGGTCCGCCTGGCGGTGCGCGAGCTCACCGGCTACAAGGCGGACACCACCCCGGCGGAGGTGATCCTCGATGCCAACGAGTGCGCCTTCCCCCTGCCCGACGACCTGCGCCGGTCGATCGACCGCAAGGTCGCAGCGATCGACCTGCGCCGTTACCCGGATCCCGACCAGCGAGCACTCAAGCGGGCGATCGCCGAGCGTCTCGGGCTGGATCCGGCGGGGCTGGTGGTGGGTAACGGCTCGGACGAGCTCATCGCCATCCTCATCACCGCCTTTGGCGAGCGGCCGGCGAAGGTCCTCTTCCCGACCCCGACCTTCGCCATGTACGAGATCACCGCCACCTGCCACGGGGTCCTGCCGATTCCCCTGCCCCTGGCCGCGGACTTCGACCTCGACCTAGAGCGAATGGTGGAGGTGGCGGCGACCGAGGAGCCGAAGCTCATCTTCCTCGCCTCCCCCAACAACCCCACCGGGAGGCGGTACGACGAGGCCGCGATCCTGCGGCTGCTTACGGAGACCAGCGCGGTGGTGGTGGTGGACGAGGCGTACGCCGATTTCTGCGGCGCCAGCCACACCGGGCTCCTCGCCCGCCACGACAACTTGGTAGTGATGCGGACGCTTTCCAAGGTGGGGCTGGCGGCCCTGCGGGTCGGCTACCTCGCCACCAACCCGCTGCTGGCCTACCAGCTCAACAAGGTGCGCCTGCCGTACAACGTCGGCGCGGTGGGGCAGGTGGCGGCTGCCGCGGCGCTCACCCGGTGGGAGGAGATCCAGCCGGCGATCGACCAGGTGGTCGCGGAGCGCGACCGCCTCGCCGCCGCCCTCGGGGCGATCGGTGGGGTGAAGCCCGTCCCCTCGGACGCCAACTTCATCCTCTTTCGCGTCGCCCGCGCCGCGGCGGTCCACCAGGGGCTCCTGGAGCAGGGGGTGCGGATCAAGCGCCTCTCCGGGCCGGAGTTGGAGGGCTACCTGCGGGTCACCGTGGGCCAGCCGCACGAGAACCAGCGCTTCCTCGCCGCGCTCGCCGCGGTGGTCGAGGCGCTTGAGGAGGAGGGGTGAGCATGGCACGCACGGCACAGGTGGGCCGCAAGACCGCGGAGACCCAGGTAAAGGTGGAGGTCGACCTCGACGGCACCGGCGCCTTCGCCATCGAGACCGGTATCCCCTTCTTCGACCACATGCTCGCCCAGGTCGCCCGCCACGGCCTGATCGACCTGAAGGTCGAGGCGAAGGGCGACCTGGAGGTCGACCTCCACCACACGGTGGAAGACGTCGGTCTCGCCCTCGGCTCGGCCCTGGCCGAGGCCCTCGGCGACCGTGCCGGGATTACCCGTTACGGCAGCGCGACGATCCCCTTCGACGAGACCCTCACCGAGGTGTCGGTAGACCTCTCCGGGAGGCCGTATCTCGTCTACAACCTCGACTGCCCCGCCACCCCGATCGGCGGTTTCGACCCGACTTTGGTGAAGGAGTTTTTGCACGCCTTCGCGGTGGAGGCGGGGGCCAACCTCCACGTCAACGGCCGCTACGGCGGTAACGGCCACCACATCGTCGAGTCGTGCTTCAAGGGTCTCGCCCGCGCCCTACGCCAGGCCGTCACCCCCGACCCGCGCCTCGCCGGGGCGCTCCCCACCACCAAGGGCAAGCTCGGGAGGGGGTAGTGGCTGGAAATCTCGCGCGGAGGCGCCAAGACGCAGAGGGGACCTTAGCTTGCGGATCCGGCGGTCAGAGCGCATGTGGCCTGAATGCAACACCACCTCCAGGCAAACAGCCTTTTTCACCATGAAGAACATGAAGATTATGAAGGGGAATGGGAGCGGGATTCCGTTGGGGGTGTCCCTGGCGGCGAGATGCGCAATGGTGCGCGCCTGGAAGGCGCACCACTCACCGCAAAGGCGCAAAGACGCGAAGCGCTTGTCCCGAGTCTCGGTCGCGATCGAGCCCGACCGAGGAGAACATGGCTTCTGGGAGGTGGCTATTCGCCACGGAATGTCCCCGCGAAACCCTTGCATTCCAGCCCCCACCGTCGGTCATCGTAGGGTCGGCGACGCCGGCCACACCTCCTCTGCTGTTCTTTGCGTCCTTTGCGCCTTTGCGGTGAGCGATTGTCTTTCAGACCATACCGTCGCGGTGGTCGCCTGCGCCGCCCGCGGTTGCCCTCCTTCGGGCATCTCCACCATCGCCGCCCCAGCCATGGCCTTCCTCCCCCTTTCTACCTTCTACCTCCTACCTTCTACTTCCCCCCCATGATTGCCGTCATCGACTACGGAATGGGCAACCTCCACTCGGTGGCCAAGGGGCTGGAGCGGGTGGGGGGCGAGGTGGTAGTGACCCACGACGCGCAGGTGGTCGCGGCGGCGGACAAGGTGGTCCTGCCCGGCGTCGGCGCCTTCCGCGACTGCCTCGCCAACCTCGACCGCTTCCGCCTGCGGGAGGCGGTGGGTGCGCGGCTCACCGACGACCGCCCCTTCCTCGGCATCTGCCTCGGCTTCCAGCTCCTCTTCGAGCGCTCCCACGAGTTCGGCGAGCATGCCGGCTTCGGCCGCCTCAAAGGCGAGGTGGTCCCCTTCCCGGCCGACCTCGCCGAGGGCGACACCCGTCTCAAGGTCCCCCACATGGGGTGGAACGAAGTGGTCCCGCGCGGCGACAACCCGCTCCTCGCCGGCATCCCCGCAGGCGCCACCTTCTACTTCTGCCACTCCTACTACGCCCGCCCGGCGGACGAGGCGTCGATCGCCGCCACCTGCCGTTACGGCATCGACTACTGCTGCATGATCGCCGAGGGGAACCTCTTCGGGGTCCAGTTCCACCCGGAGAAATCACAACGGTGGGGGCTGAAGGTCCTGGAAAACTTCGTGCGGCTCTAGGGGGGGCTCGCGCAGAGACGCTGAGACGCAGAGGGGGGACCGGCGTTCAGGTGTCGCCGCTGGTGGGCCGGGCTTCGTGCCGAGTCGGTTTCAACGCGACGGCGCCAGGGCGTACATGGGCGGCGCGGGCGCTCTCGTGGTCTCCGTCGCCGCCGTGTAGGGGGATGAAGGTAGGAGCGGGCCATGCCCGCGATCAAGAACCAGGGCCTCCGGAAACCACCGACGACACCCAACCCCAGGTCCCCCATCCGTGTTCATCCGTGTTCATCCGTGGTTCCAAGAACGGTCCCGAGGGGGAACCACAGATGAACACGGATGAACACAGATTCGTTTCGCGGCGGCCACGTGGAGGCCGCCGGCTGAGGTGGAGTCAGGCCATCCCGGCCCCCACCGCCCCCACGTCCGAGCATCACCCACGTGGTCGCTTTCTTGCCCGGTGAGATCCACCGCGGCGCTCCGCGCAATCTCTTAATGGTGGTCCGAAAAGTTGCGTTATTATCGAAATCCTTGACGTCACCGACGATCCCCGCTACTTTAGATCAAGTTTGAGTCGACCTGAGGGGCGGGATCGGCCGGAGGGGAGTGCGAGAAGGACGGGGATCTGACGTCAATCGGTAAACCCCGAGGCCGAGTTTCGCTGGGAGTATAAAGTAAAGAACAGACCCCGAGGCTATTGGGATGAAGAGAAGTGTTTTGATGTCTGGAAGAACGACTTCAGCCAGGCCAAG
>CAZRGD010000087.1:0-8314 GCA_964599505.1 uncultured Nitrospirota bacterium
GTGGACCAAGCTGCTGGTGGTGCGGGAGATGGTCCTCTATCAGTCACACGAGGTGATCGCCGGCTGGTTCTCCCTCACCTACATCCAGAACCGCGGCGCGGTCTTCGGTTTCCTCGCCAGCCAGAACCACTGGTGGCGGCTGCCCCTCTTCCTGGTGTTGGCGGCGGTGGCGGTGGTGCTGCTCGCCCTCTACTACGCCCGCTCACGGCCGGAGCAGACCCTCCTGCGCAATGCCCTTGCCCTGGTCCTCGGTGGCGCCGTCGGCAACGTCATCGACCGGGTCCGCCTCGGCTACGTGGTCGACTTCCTCGATTGCTACGTCCACGGCCACCACTGGCCCGCCTTCAACCTCGCCGACAGCGCAATTACCGTGGGGATCTGCCTCATGCTCCTCGACGGGATCCTGGAGGGTCGCCGCCGTGAGGGGGCGGTGTAGGGCGGGGGCGCTCCGCCACCTGGCAGCGCCATGGGCGATCGTTCCGGGGTCCGCGAGATCCGCGTCGACCCCATCGTCCCCACCGACTCGGTCCTCGTCTCTACCGCCCGCAACCTGCGGCCGCGGCGCGCCGAGGAGCGGGTGGTGCGGGATCGGCGCGGCCATGTCGACGCGTGCCCCTTCTGCACCGGTGACGAAAAAGGCCCCACCGCTTTTGCGGTGGGGCCTTTTTCGTCACCGGCGAGATGGTTTTTTTGGGGGGGGAGGAGCCGAAGGTCCTCAAAAACAGGCATTGACAGCCTTACCTTCAGTAACAGGGATGATGTACTTCTTTAGTCGTGTAATTGCGCTAAATCACCCAGGAGTTGTGCCAAATAACGCAGCCCTGACCGTGGTAGATCCTGCCGTCGCCTCGGGAGGAGCGCGAGGTCCAAAAGGTGACGTGTCGGTTAAATGCTGGTGCGCTAGGCCTTTGGTGCGAATCGCTTTGCCAACTGGGAGATTCCACCCCAACTCGAGACGGAACTCAATTAAGGGTGGCCCGAATCTTGCTTAGGTGGTTCTTATGTAACCAATAGGGTCTTGCTGCGCCACAGTAACCCCTTCGGTTTTCTTTGACCCTGTGGGTTGGGGCGGATTTAGTGAGCCCAAAGGAGCACGATGCAATCTGATCTTGAGGATATCGATCGCAACTTGACCTTCCTCACCAACGTCCTCGACAGCATCGATGACGCGATCATCGTCATTGACCGCAGCTACACGATCCGCTGGTCGAATCGCGCCTTTCGTGAGGAGGTCGGCCGGGCGGAGGGGAGGGTGGTGGGGGAGCACTGCCATGTGGTCTCGCATCACCTCGACGCTCCGTGTGAGGAGCATGGCCATACGAATGGTGCAGGGATCGTCTGTGATTGTCCGGTAGGGGCGGTCTTCGCGACCGGTGTGTCGCAGGAGGTGATGCATACGCACCTGAACGACGACGGCGCCCCGGTCTATGTGGAGATCAAGGCATATCCGGTGCGCGATGCCGCCGGGGAGGTGGTCTACGCCATCGAGGTCATCAAGGACGTCACGCGCCGAGTCCTCCTGGAAGAGGAGCTGCGCCAGGCCCAGAAGATGGAGGCGGTGGGGCGCCTCGTCGGGGGTGTGGTGCACGACTTCAACAACATCCTCAGCGCCATCACCGGCTACGGCGAGCTGTTGCAGATGGACGCGGAGGAGGGCGACGAGTCATGGATGGCGATCGATGAGATCCTGGCGGCGGCGGAGCGGGCGACACGGTTGACCCGCAGCCTCCTCGCCTTCAGCCACAAGGAGCGGACCGAGCTCGCGATGGTGAACGTGAACGAGGTCATCCGTGGTATCGACAAGCTCTTGCGGCGCCTCCTGGGGGAGGACGTCGAGCTCGACTTCCACCTGGCGGAGGGGGAGGTGCTCCTCCATGCCGATCGCTATCAGATCGAGCAGGTGGTTATGAACCTCGCCGTCAATGCGCGTGACGCCATGGTCGGAGGCGGACTGTTCGCGGTGGCGACGGAGGTGGTGGAGTTGGTGGGTGGGGAGGCGGAGGTGGGTGGCCTCACCACCCCCGGGACCTACTGCCTCCTGTCGGTCAGCGATACGGGCAAGGGGATCGACGCCGCCATACGGCCACGCGTCTTCGAACCCTTTTTCACCACCAAACACTCCAGTGGGGGCACCGGCCTCGGTCTCTCCATGGTCTCCCGTATTATCGACAGCCACGGCGGGCGGGTGGTCGTGGAGAGTCGTGTCGGGTTGGGGACGACCTTTCGGATCTACCTGCCGCTGTGCGACGCCAACGTTGCACGGCCGGCGGACCCACCATCCACGCCACGCGACCTCCCCGGGGGGAGCGAGACGGTGCTGGTGGCGGAGGACGACGAGGCGGTCCGCCATCTGATCGTCCACCTCTTGAAGGCGCACGGGTACCGCGTTGTGGTCGCCCGCAACGGTGCGGATGCGGTGGACCTGTGTCGTGAGCATGGGGGCGGTATCGACCTCTACATCGTCGACGTGGTCATGCCCAGCATCGGGGGAGAGGCGCTCCTCCAGAAGCTCCATTCCATCCATGCGGAGGCGAGGGTCCTGTTCATCAGCGGCTATCCCGTGGAGGTCCTCCGCCACCGCGGCTTCCTCGGGGCCATTCCCGACCTCCTGGTCAAGCCGATCTCCAGGGCTTCACTGCTGCACAAGGTGAGGGCGATCCTCGATGGTTGCGTCGCAGAGACACGCTGAGGTGGATGCGGAGGCGGCGGAGGGGGGGCGCGGTGAGCACTTTGCAGGTCGTACCCTGTGGATGGTGGCGGCTGGGCTCGTCGCCGTCGGCCTCTTGGCGCTGACCTACCTTGCCACCCGTCCGTCGCGCTATCGCTCGGAGGTGCGTCTGCAGATCGAGCGGATCGGCGGTGAGGAGCGCCTCGGGGCGGGAGAGGCGGAGAGCGATTTCCTCACCCGGTGTCAGCTCCTCACCTCGCGTCGCCTGCTGCAGCGGGTTGTCGATGCCCTCGGTTTCTACGGCAAGGCGGTCCTCGGGGAGGCGGACCCCGCCAGGGTCCTGGCGCAGTGGGTCTCTGTCCACCCGATCCCCCATACCCACGTGGTGGTCGTCACCGCCGAGGGGCGCGACAGGCTCTTCCCTTCGCGACTGCTCGAAGCGTTGGTCAAGGGGTTTCGCTCGGAGCTGGCCTTTGCGGACCGGGCGCGGGCGACGGCAATGGAGACGCGACTGGTTCAGGAGATCCACCGGCTGGAGGTGACACGGACGAATTCCAGGGGCGCGGCGTCGGCGGTCGGTGGATCGCCGCCGAGCGGCGGCGCGGGATCGTCGCGGCTCGCGACGGAGGCGGGAGGGGACGTGGGGAGGGGCCGCCGGCTCGAGGCGCTCCTCCGCGAGAAGCGGGTGCGCCTGGCGCGGGTGCGTTTGGAGGAGGAGGTACCGCGCAGCCTCCTCACGGTCCTTGACGGCCCGTCGCCAGCCGCCGGTCCACTGCATTCGACCTATCTTCGGGGGGCGCTCCCGGTGGCCGGTGGGGGAGTCGTCCTCCTCCTGGGGGTGATCGGGGGCGGCCTATGGGTGCGGCGCTCGACCAGCGGCTCCCTTCGCAGAGAGGTCCTCGCCCTCGCCCACGCGGTCGACGCTCTTGCCCACACGACGACGTCCCCTCCCGCGCCGGTGGGCGAGGGGATCGCCTTGCCGCGACCGTTTACGGGGGACGAGATCGCCTCCCTGCTGGCGGCCACCGGCGGTCCTGTGGATCGTACCCTCTTCGAGCGGGCGCTCTTGGGGGTGCCCACCCTCCTGACCACCAGCGCCGGCCCCCTGGATGTGGCGATCGGGGCGTTGCTCAGCGGCTTGACGCCGGAAGAGGTGGTCACCCTGCGCTGGTCTCAGATTCACCTGGATGAGGGGATGATCCAACTGGCCGGTCTGCCGCCGCGCCTCGTCGATCTCACCCCGCCGGTCCAGCTCCTCTTCCGCCAAGCCCAGAAGGATGCCCGCGAAGGGGCGGAGAGGGTGGTGACCCAGGGCGACGGTGGTGTCATCGAGGTCGCCGATCTCGATGCCCTGCTCCTCTGCACCGCCTACGACGCCGGCCTTGATCGCCCCGAGCGGGTCACCGCCGAGGCGATTCGCCACACCTTCCTCGCCCACCTGGTGCGCCGGGGGCTGCGTCTCGCCGACCTCCCTCGGGTCGCCGGCCCCCTGTCTCCGGCGGTCCTCGCCGCCTACGGTCGGATGGCGCCACCGGGTCCGGGTCTGCCCCTGGAGCGGATCGACCTCACCCCGCCGGGCTTCCGGCCCCTGGAAGCGGCCGATGACGGGCCGTCATCAAACACATGGTCGGTAGGAACGACCTGGGAGGGATAGATGGAGATCGTCGACGTTATTTTGGAGACGGTCACGCTCCTCTTGCTCGGGGTGATTGTCGCCACCTCCTTTCGCGTCGGTCGCGACCCCGCGGTGAAAGAGGCGCCGGGCTATCGATGGCTCGTGGCCGGCTTTGTGCTCCTCCTCATCGGCGCCCTCTTCGACCTCTCGGACAACTTCACCAGCCTCAACCGTTTCGTCATCTTCGGAAAGACGCCGGCGGAGGCCTTCATCGAGAAGTTTTTCGGCAACGCCATCGGCTATCTCTTTCTCGCCATAGGGCTGATGAAGGCGCAGGGCATGGTGGATCGGTTGCGGCGCACGCAGACCAAGCTGAGGGAGGAACGGCTCGCCCTCGAGGCCGAAACAAAGGCCCGTAGCCATGTCGAGGCGTCCCTGCGCGCGAGCGAGGCGCGCTACCGGGCGATCACCGAGACCACCCGCGACACCATCCTCATCCTCGACCCCGACGGCAAGGTCGCCTATGCCAACCCCGCCACCACGCACACCTTCGGCTGGGGCGCGGCGGAGCTTCTCGGGCGCGACCTGCACGAGGTCCTGACATCGAGCGACCAGCGGGTGGAGTTTCAGCGTGCCTTCGCCCGGTTCCAGAGCACCGGTGAAGGCCAGGTCGTGGGGCGTACCGTCGAGGCGGCGGCGGTGCACCGGGACGGGCACGAGTTTCCCATCGAGGTCTCCATCTCGCCGATGCGCTCGGACGATCGGTGGAGCGCGGTCGGCATCATCCGCGACATCTCGGCGCGGAAGGAGGCGGAGGCGGAGAAACACCGGATCCACGGACAGCTCCTGCAGGCCCAGAAGATGGAGGCGATCGGTACCCTGGCGGGGGGGGTCGCCCACGACTTCAACAACCTCCTCACCGCCATCGTCGGCCTCGCCAACCTCGCCCTCGACCGGGTGAACGACACCGCCGCCGGCGCCGATCTCAATAAGCTGCTCCGCACGACGGACCGTGCCAAGGCGCTGGTGGCGCGGATCCTCACCTTCAGCAGGCGGCGGGAGGTCCACGCCGAGCGGCTGGCGTTGCGTCCTCTGGTCATGGAGGTCGTCGGTCTCCTTGACGCCACCGTGCCGCCGAACATCGAGGTGTGTGCCCATTTCGAGTGTGAAGACTGCAATGTCTCGGCGGATGAGACCCAGATGCAGCAGGTCTTGATGAACCTCTGCACCAACGCGGTGCAGGCGATGGGAGAGCAAGGTCATCTCGATCTCGGCATCGACATCATCGAGCTGAAGGAGGAGGAGATCGACGCGGCAAGCTCGGCCGTGCCGGGGCGCTACGTCCACCTCACGGTGCGCGATGACGGCCCGGGGATGGCGCCGGAGATCCGTGACCGAATCTTCGAGCCCTTTTTCACCACCAAGGGGGTGGGCAAGGGGACCGGCCTGGGTCTCTCGGTGGTCCACGGGATTATCCGTGGCCACCACGGCATGGTGCGGGTGGAGAGCGAGGTGGGTGTCGGGACCACCTTTCACATCGATTTGCCCGCGGTGGGCGAGGGGGGTCGCAAGCTGGGGGGCCGTTCCCGTCCAAAATCGATCCCGCGAGGGCACGAGACGATCCTCCTGGTCGATGACGAAGAGGTCCTCCTGGACGTGGGGCGACGCCAGCTCGAGCTGCTGGGCTACCGGGTGGAGACGGCCAAGGACGGTGCGGCGGCGCTGGCGCTGCTGGAGGACCGTGAGGGCGCCATCGACCTGGTGATTACCGATCGCTCGATGCCGGGGATGCGCGGCGATGAGCTTGCGCACAAGGTCCATGAAGCGGATCCCACCCTGCCAGTCATCCTCACCACCGGTCGCGATCCCCACCTCTCCCAGGCGGAGCTCACGAAGGCCGGGATTCGCCATGTCCTCCCCAAACCCCACTCCCTGGCCCACCTCGCCCAGAGTGTCCGCGAGGTGCTCGACGGCTAATCAAGAAATACGCCTATCTCCTTAGCTCAGGACCCGTACCCGATGGGAACACGAAGGCACGAAAGGGGGAAAACACGAAAAGTTTCGGTGGAGTTTTTTCGTGTTTTCAAGTTTTCGTGCCTTCGTGTTCCGCATTCGCCGATCTGTTCTGGTGCTTCATGAGCTAAGGGAATAGGCAGTCAAAAAGGCCCCACCGCAAGCGGTGGGGCCTCCCCCGTCGCCCGCCCGCAGGGCGGGGCTCTGAAAACTAGAAGCGGATGAAGGCCTCGATGAACGGGCCCTTGAAGGTGGCATTGAGGACCACGTCCGACTCATCCACCGACAAGTCCATATACCGGTAGCCGCCGCTGATCCCGACGAAGGGGATCGGGGAGAGCTCCACCCGTGCGTCCACGTCGTAGAGGTGGTCGCCGTTGTAGACGACACCCGCCCCCTGCACGCCCACCGAGAGGAAGTCGGCGAGGCCGAGCTTGATGTGGCCGCCGAGCATGGGGATGCCGAAGGTGAAAGACTTGGAATCACTGGCGGTGGCATTCGTACCGGTGGTGGTCTCGGTGCCGGTGACGTCGATGGAGCCGTTGAGAAAAGCCTTAACCTGGGCCAGGAGTCCCACCTGGACGCGCACCGGGAGGTCGTCGAGGTTGAGGACGTTGAGGCCGATCCCCGCGTCGTACATGTTGAAATTGAACGATGAGCTGACCTCGACGGAGCCGGTCAAGGATGTATTGCTCAGTTTTACGTTCGGGACCGTGCCGGTTCCCGCGATGTCGATGGGGGTGTAACGGCCAAAGGCGAAGAATGGACCGAGGTTGAGCCACGCGGAGGCACCCACCGGGTTGTCGCTGTCGAGACCGAGGCCGTTGGTGGAGTCCGTGAGGGACGAGGTCGGCAGATTGAAGCTACCGCTGCTGACTCCCAGATCCCCGGTGAGGTCCATCGACCAGTACTCGACACGCGCTCCGACCATCTCATCGGCGGTGGCGAGGCCGGGAACGGCGAGGCACAAGAGGGCGGCGAGCAGGGTGCGAAGCATGGGATTCTCCTTCACAAGGGGTGGGGTGGCGAGTCCGCCAACCTATCGGCGCGGGACCGCGCCGAGACGAGGGTGACCGTTTTAGTGGATCGGTGCGGTTGCTGACAACCTGCGATCCGGACAGGAGCGCGATCACGGCGAGGCGGGCCGGAAGCAGTTTTCACCACAGAGGCCACAGAGGGAGCAGAGGTCGCATCTCCTACGTGAGTTGCGGCGTTCCACCGGGCTGGAGGGCTCTCGCCCGCGGTCGGGAATGACCATGAAGAGCATGAAGAACATGAAGGGTCGCGATGCCACCCCTTCATGTTCTTCATGCTCTTCATGGTGAACAATAGACTTGGGGAATCCCCCCCCCTCTCCCTCGCGAGTCGCGCCGCCCCACCTGGGAGCTAGCTCCCCCTTCCGTAGGGTCTGAGCCTGTTGAAGACTGCGCCCTGGGTGTCATCTAGGTTCAAGGCATCTATCCTTGCCGCCTCGTGGTCGTTGCGACACCTGGCTATCCTTGAACGCTAACCACGGGCCCATTACAAACGCCGTGGCTGAGCTAAGGGAATAGGCAGTTCTATTTTTGGGTTTAAGCCACGGAATCCACGGAAGGGGAGGGGACTGCGGGGCGGGGCGTCAGCGGTGGCAAGCAGACCGAGGGTGCGCGCCCGGAAGGCGGTTGACCACGGGGAGGTTGGGGGCAAAGAGGGTTGGCTGTCTCTCCGCCCCTGCCTCGCAAACGCAGTCGTCCCGCGGGAGACATTTCAGAGTTGGCGGTGAGCACCACCTCGAGCCTCCTTCGCGGAGAACTGGAGAGTGGCGAGGCACTCCCTCAGCCCCCCACCCCCCCCGTGGTCAACTGCCTTCCAGGCGCCTCGTAAGGCCGTGGCCCTTGCCGGAGACGCCATTCCCCGGGTCGACCTCCCCTCCCTGCGGGTGGCAGCCTACCGCCCGCCACGTGGGACGTCGGGAGCGGGCCGCTCCAGACGTCCTACCACCATCCAGTCGCGCCAGTGGCCGCGGGCGACGTTGAAGC
>CAZRGD010000088.1:0-1094 GCA_964599505.1 uncultured Nitrospirota bacterium
GGGGCGCCTTCACCGGCGCGGTGGCACCGAAGGAGGGGCTCTTCGAGGTGGCTCGCGGCGGCACGGTCTTCCTCGACGAGATCGGCGAGGCGCCACCGCTCATTCAGGTGAAGCTCCTGCGCGCGATTCAGGAGCGGTGCATCCGGCGGATCGGGGGGACCGAGGACATCCGCATCGACGTCCGCTTCCTCGCCGCCACCAATCGCGCCCTGGAGGAGGCGATCCGCGAGGGGCAATTTCGCGAAGACCTCTACTACCGTCTCAACGTCATCCCCATCCACCTGCCGCCCCTGCGCGAACGTCGTGACGACATCCCTCTCCTCGTCGAGTCCTTCCTCTCGCGGCTGGAGGGCGGGGAGGAGAACACCGTGGACCCGTCGTTCCTGCGTGCCTGCCTGGAGTATGCGTGGCCCGGCAATGTGCGCGAGCTCGAAAACGCGGTGGAGCGCGCCACCATCCTGAGTGGCGACGGGGTGCTGCGCGGGGACCATCTCGTGGCGGTGGGTAGTGCGACCGAGAGGGTCGAGACGGTTCTGCCCCCGGATGGGCTCGACTTTGAGCAGTGGATCGCCGACCAGGAGCGGCAGCTCCTCGCCCAGGCCTTGGGGCGCACCGGTGGGGTGAAGAGTGAGGCGGCACGGCTGCTCCACCTCAGCGCCCGCTCCTTGCGTTACCTTGCTGACAAGTATCAATTATAAAATGCTGATCACCCTCCACTTCCGGGCTCCAGCCAGACCAGGCACGGGGTGGCGGAGCGACAAAACTTGTAAAGGGGGCGCCAATAATTGTCGATAGGTGGGAGGATATCACCGCTCCGTGTGCTAACCCTTCAACTCAACCCATTGACACACAAGGATCGACCAAGGATCGCCGCACCTGGCATGCGAGATGCTTGAATGGTGGCGACGAGGCCATGAGGACCCCCACTTCGGAGGTTCCCAACTAAACCTGGGGCGAGGACCCCACCAGCGAGAAGGAGTACCCCATGAACAAGTTCACCGCCAACCGCGAATCAGGCTTCACCCTGATCGAGTTGATGATCGTCGTGGCGATCATCGGCATCTTGGCCGCCGTGGCCATTCCGCAGTACCAGA
>CAZRGD010000088.1:1194-8235 GCA_964599505.1 uncultured Nitrospirota bacterium
ATGATCGTCGTGGCGATCATCGGGATTCTCGCCGCGGTAGCCATCCCTGCCTACACGAACTACATCGCTCAGACCAAGGTCAGGGCTGTAAAGGCCAACTTTGATGCGGCCGATGCATTGGTGCGGAACGAGATTGCCAAGGCCGCCGCAAGCGGGGCAGATCCACTCTTGACCGCGGTTGCCCTGCGTGACTCGCTCAACCAGGGTGGGAAAGTGAGTCCGTATGACACGAGTATCTCGGGTTTTCAGAGGATCGCCGATGCGGACGCGGGCAAGCCGGGAACCGTGGTAATCGATGACACCACCGCGGGGCAGATCAAGGTCACCGCCTACGACGGTTCCGGTAATGCAATCCCTGGAATGACCGGACTGCCTATCAACATCGAGTAAGGAACCCATGAGCAAGCGACGCGAAGATGCAGGTTACACCCTCGTCGAGATGATGATCGTCGTCGCCATCCTCGGGATCATCAGCGCGGTGGCGATCCCTGCATATAATGGCTATGTCAAAACCGGCAAGGAGGCAGAGGCGAAGGCGGGGCTCTCCAATATTGCGCTCCTGGAGGAGCAAGCCTTTGCTCAGAATCGAACCTACGCGGTGGGAGCTAATGCGGCCGCCTTGAATGCGGCGATCGGGTTCACGGCGGAGGCGGATACCAACTACAGTTGGTCGGTGGTCGCCGGGGGGAGCGGTATCGCGACCTCCTTTACCGCGACGGCGGATGGCTCGGCCAAGGGATTGCCCAAGTTCACCATCAACGAGGCGAACGCCAAGACCAAGGACGGCGCCGCGGGCTGGTGAGTCGGTTTAGTCGCTGATCTTTGAGGGAATAATGGTGGCCATGGACGGCCTGGCAGTGACGGTGGCGGTCCTCTTCGGGCTGGTCATCGGCAGTTTTCTCAATGTCTGCATCTATCGACTCCCGCGGCACGAGTCGATCGCCTTTCCCGCCTCGCACTGCCCGACGTGCGGGGTGCACATCCGGCCGTGGGACAACGTGCCGGTGTTGGCCTGGCTGTGGCTCCGGGGGCGGTGTCGCGACTGCCATGCGCCGATTTCGTGGCGCTACCCGTTGGTGGAGGCGGTTAACGGTGTGGCCTACGGCGTGATCGCGGCGCGCTACGGGGTGAGCTTGGAGACGCTCGCGGTCGCCGTCTTTGTCTCGGCACTCCTGGTGATCACCCTCATCGATCTCGACTACCAGATCATCCCCGACAGGATCTCCCTGCCGGGGATCCCTCTCGCCTGGGTTGCCGCCGTGGGGCTGGGGAGCCTGACCTGGCTCGATGCTACCCTTGGTGCCGTCTTGCCGGCAGGTCTCTTTCTCGCGGTCTTTTTTCTCAGCCGCGGTGGTATGGGGCTCGGTGACGTGAAGCTCGTCGCGATGATCGGCGCCTTTCTCGGCTGGCAGCTCGCCCTGCTTACCATCTTGGTGGCGGCGTGTGCCGGCTCCCTGGTGGGGGTGGCGATGATGCTGTTCCAGGGGAAAGGGCGGAAGACGGCGGTCCCCTTCGGCCCCTTTCTCTCCCTCGGGGCGGTGGTGAGCCTCGCCTGGGGGCCGCAGATCCTCCGCTGGTATTTGACCTTGGGCGGCCTGTCGTGACCGATGTCTCACCCCTCCTCTTCGCCCTCCCGCTCCTCCTCCTCCTTCTCCTCGCGGTTCGCCACCTTCGCCATCGGGCCACCGACGAACCGAGCAGTGCGCCCGCCTCCCCCGAGCAGTTCGCCTTCGTCGCCCTCGAGGGGACCCTGCGGGAGGTGAGCAACGCGCGGCTCACCCTGCAGGGGGAGCGTGATCGGGCGGAGGCCCGCCGGCGGGCGGTGTAGCGGCTCCACTCCGTGAGCCTCGGCTCCATCTCCAGTGGTGTGGTGGCGGTGGGGGCCAATGGGATCGTGCGCGCCGCCAATCCGGCCGCCGGCGGGATTCTCGGCTGTCATTCGCTCACCCTGGTGGGTCTGCCTCTCGCCGAAGCTCTCCCCGCCGCCTCTCTTGTGGAGCGTATCGAGGAGGTCCTCGCCACCGGTCGTTCGGTGGGGCGTGAGGAGGTGGAGGTGGCCACCGGAGACGGCAAAGGGCGGCGCCTTGGGATGTCGATCTCGCCGATGGAGGATGCGGCCGGGCGACCCACCGGGGCGGTGCTTTTGTTTTCTGATCTCACTGAGGTCCGCCGGTTGCAGGAGGAGGTGGAGACGAAGCGCCGCCTGGCGTCGATGGGGGAGATGCTTGCGGCGATCGTCCACGAGTGTCGCAACGGTCTCGGCGCCATGGGGGGGTATGCCCGCCTCCTGGAGCGGCCGGAGATGGGGGAGGAGGAGCGGTCCCAGGCGGTGGCGGGCATTCTGGAGGAGATCGGCGCCATCGAGGCGGTCCTGGCGGAGTGTCTCGACTACGTACGGCCCCGCCCGGTGCGGCGCGGGCCGGTGGCGCTCGGCTCTCTGGCGCAGGAGGTGGCACGGGCGGTGACGGCGGCGGAGCCGGAGGCCGCGGTGGTGGCCGACGGGGAGGCGGAGGTCGCCGGCGACCGGGAGCAGCTCCGGCAGGCCCTGGTGAACGTGGTGCGTAACGCGGTGCAGGCGTCGCCCCCCGGCGTCCCGGTATACATCGAGGTGCGGGGGAGCGGCGAGGGGGCGGAGATCGCCGTGGTTGATGGTGGTCGGGGCATGTCCGAAGAGGAACAGGAGCGTCTGTGTGACCCCTTCTTCACCACCCGCGCCGCGGGGACCGGACTGGGCATGAGTATCGTGACACGCATCGTCGCCGCCCACGGCGGCCAAATGGAGGTGGTGAGCGCAGAGGGCGCGGGGAGCACCGTCCGCCTCCTGCTGCCGGTGGAGGCGGGGTGAGCGGCGCGAACGACGTGAGCGGTGCGGCCCCGCGGGTGGTGGTGGTGGAGGATCGGCGGTCGATGCGCGAGATGCTCACCAAGACCCTCACCCTGGAGGGGTTCGAGGTGGCGGCCGCGGCGACGGTCGCCGACGGGCGCGCCAAGCTCGCGGGTGGGGCCGACGCGGTGGTCGCGGATCTGCGCCTCCCGGACGGCACCGGTCTCGACATCCTCGACGCGGCGTGCGCCCTCGCGCCGGCGCCGCCGGTGATTCTGATGACCGCCTACGGCTCGGTGGACGTGGCGGTGGAGGCGATGCGGCGCGGTGCCACGGATTTTCTGTGCAAGCCCTTCGATACCGTCGCCCTGGTGGAGCGGCTGCGCGCCCTGACCCGTGGCCCAGACAGCGGCGAGTCGGACGATGGGGTGGTAGCGGTGAGCGCGACGATGCGCGAGGTGGCGGCGCGGGCCCGGCAGGCGGCCACGTCGGAGGTGCCGGTGCTGCTCACCGGCGAGAGCGGCACCGGCAAGGAGGTGGTGGCGCGCCTGATCCACGACGCGAGCCCCCGCGCCGCGGCGCCCTTTGTGGCGGTGAACTGCGCGGCGCTGCCGGCCCATCTGGTCGAGAGCGAGCTCTTCGGTCACCTGCGCGGCGCCTTCACCGGTGCCGAGCGCGATCGCCCCGGCCTCATTCGCGAGGCGGCGGGGGGCACCCTCTTTCTCGATGAGCTCACCGAGATGGCGACCGAGCTCCAGAGCAAGCTGTTGCGCGTCCTGCAGGAGGGGCAGGTGACGCCGGTGGGGAGCAGCCGGCCGGTGGCGGTGGACGTGCGCTATGTCGCCGCGACCAACCGCGACCTGGAGGCGGCGATCGCCACAGGCGAGCTGCGCGAGGATCTCTTCTACCGTCTGGCGGTGGTGGTCCTGCGCCTGCCGACGCTGCGTGAGCGGCCCGAGGACATCCTGCCGCTGGCGGGACGGTTCCTTGCCCAGACCCGCGAGAGGGGACCCGCGCTCGAGCTCACCGAGGCGGCGCGTCAGGCGCTGCTGACCCACCCGTGGCGGGGCAACGTGCGCGAGCTGAAGAACTGCATCGAACGTGCCTCCCTCTTCCACCACGGGGAGACGATCGACGTGGCCGACCTCGACCTGGCACCAGCGGCTCAATTCTCAGACACGGCCCCGATCCAAGGCGCGGCCCCGGCCACGACCCTCGCCGAGGCGGGCCAGCGCGCCGCCCGAGAGACCGAGCGGCGGTTGATCCTCGAGACCCTCCACAGCGAGGGGTGGAACAAGCGTGCCGCGGCGCGGGTGCTCGGGGTGAGTTACAAGACCCTCTTTAACAAGCTGCGCGATCTCGACATCCCGAAGCAGCCGCCGCGACAGGTGACTTGAGGGGACAGGTCGGTACACTGGCTATAACACGAGGTGATGCCGATACCCCTTCATTCGTCGGCATGCCGATGAAAATCTCTTTCATTTCAATGGGATAACAACTTGCACGCGTTGACACCTCGAAACCTCCTCCCTACTCTCGATTCCTCCATGACGATAGCCGATACACGGTTGAACACCCGCCGTACGCGCGAAGGAGCACACCATGTTTGAACGGTTCACCGACAAGGCGCGAAACATCATCATCCTGGCGCGCAAGGAGGCGGAGAAGTTCAACCACGACTTCCTCGGCACCGAGCACATTCTTCTGGGGATTCTCACCCAGAATGACGAGTTTCCCATCCTGATCTTGCGCAAGCTGGGGATCGATCCCGACCGCGTTCGCCAGGACATCGAGGCGGCGATCCCCAAGGGGACCAACACCCTCACCTACGACGAGATCCCCTTTACCTCCAAGGCGCGGCGCGCCCTGGAGCTGGCGGTGGATGAGGCGCGGCTGTTGAAGCACAACTACATCGGCTCGGAGCACATCCTCCTCGGGCTGATCCGCGAGGAGGAGGGGATCGCCGGCAACATCCTCCGGTCGCTCGGTGCCAACATCTTCGGGGCGCGCCAGCTCACCATCAACATCCTCCAGCGCAACCTGGTGAAGAACCAGCCGCAGAAGCAGAAGAGTGAGACCCCGACCCTGGACGAGTTCGGCCGCGACCTCACCGAGCTCGCCCGGCAGAGCAAGCTCGATCCGGTGATCGGCCGCGACACGGAGATCGAGCGGGTCCTGCAGATCCTTAGCCGGCGGACGAAGAACAACCCGGTGCTCATCGGCGAGCCGGGGGTCGGCAAGACCGCCATCGTCGAGGGGCTGGCCCAGCGGATCATCAACAACGAGGTGCCCGAGGGGCTGAACAACCGCCGGGTGGTGTCGCTGGATCTCGGCTCCATCGTTGCCGGGACCAAGTATCGCGGCCAGTTCGAGGAGCGGCTGAAGACCATCGTCAAGGAGATCACCGCCTCCAACGGGAGGATCATTACCTTCATCGACGAGCTCCACACCCTGATCGGCGCGGGTGCGGCGGAGGGATCGCTGGACGCCTCGAACATGCTCAAGCCGGCCCTGTCGCGCGGCGAGCTCCAGTGCATCGGCGCCACGACCCCGGCGGAGTACCGCAAGACGATCGAAAAGGATGGCGCGCTGGATCGCCGCTTCCAGCCGATCGAGGTGCCGCCCGCCTCCATCGAAGAGTCGATCGAGATCATCAAGGGGCTGAAGCCGCGCTACGAGGAGCACCACTTCGCCACCATCACCGACGAGTCGATCGAGGCGGCGGTGAAGCTCTCGGATCGCTACATCACCAACAAGTACCTCCCGGACAAGGCGATCGACGTGATCGACGAGGCGGGATCCCGCGCCAAGCTGCAGAAGTACATTGTCCCCGACTCTCTGAAGGCGAAGGAGCATGAGATTCAGGAGGTGGTGAAGGAGAAGGAGGTCTACATCAAGCTCCAGGAGTTCGAGAAGGCGGCGAAGCTGCGCGATCAGGAGGAGCACCTCACCGAGGATCTCGAACGTGCCAAGGACGCATGGCGCGAACAGCAGAACAAGTCGAAGGTGATGATCACCGCGGAGAACGTCGAGTACATCGTCTCCAAGATGACCGGCATCCCGCTCCTGCGCCTGGAGGAGACCGAGACGACGAAGCTCCTGCGCATGGAGGAGGAGCTCCACAAGCGGGTGGTCGGTCAGGACAAGGCGATCTCTGCGGTTTCCCGCGCGATCCGCCGCTCCCGTGCCGGCCTCAAGCATCGGCGGCGTCCGATCGGCTCCTTCCTGGCGCTGGGCCCCACCGGCGTCGGCAAGACCGAGCTGGCGCGCTCCCTGGCGCAGATCCTGTTCGACGACGAGAACGCGATTATCCGGGTGGATATGTCGGAGTTCATGGAGAAGTTCTCCGCCTCCGCCCTCACCGGTGCCCCTCCGGGGTACGTGGGCTACGAGGAGGGCGGGCAGCTCACCGAGAAGGTCCGCCGGCGCCCCTACTCCGTGGTCCTGCTGGACGAGGTGGAGAAGGCCCACCCGGACATCTTCAACCTGCTCCTGCAGGTCCTCGACGACGGCCACCTCACCGACAACTACGGCCGGGTGGTCGACTTCTCCAACACCGTCCTGATCATGACCTCCAACCTCGGGAGTCGCACCATTGAGCGCGACACCACCGTCGGCTTCGGTCGCGAGGAGGGGTTCCTCACCCAGGACAAGATCCAGACCAACGTCATGGGGGCGGTGAAGGAGCGCTTCAACCCGGAGTTCCTCAACCGCCTCGACGAGGTGGTGGTCTTCCATCCGCTGGAGAAGAGCCATCTGCGGAAGATCGTCCGGTTGCTCATCAACGAGCTCAACGAGGAGCTGGTCGACCGTGACCTCACGGTGGAGCCCACCGATGCGGCCCTGGATTGGCTCATCGACCGCGGCTACGACCCGAAGTTTGGTGCCCGGCCCCTGCGACGCACCATCCAGAAATATATGGAGGATGACCTCTCCGAGATGATCCTGCGCAACGAGGTGGAGGCGGGGATGGTGATTCACGCCGACTTCGAGGAGGGCAAAAAGCGCCTCACCTTCACCACGGAGATGCGGCCTGCCGAGACCGCCGAGGGCTCCGACGCCGAGGCGGAGGTACACGCCGAGGCTTGAGCCGTGGGGGGCTCGCTGCGCTCGCCAGGGGCTAGGAGCCTGTCGGACTCAGTCCGCAGATCAATCTTCCTCCGCGCAGCGGAGTCGATTCTGCCCCCTCCCCCCCCCGGGGGAGGGTTGGGGTGGGG
>CAZRGD010000089.1:0-8215 GCA_964599505.1 uncultured Nitrospirota bacterium
ATCCTCCACCGGCCGGCTGAGACGAGACGACGCCCGCACGACGATCTCCAGGAGCCGCCGATCCGTCCCCACCCCATCCGCTTCATCCCCCGCCTCGGCCGCCAGAACCTGGGCGGCGCCACTGATCGCACCGAGGGGGTTGCGCACCTCGTGGGCGAGGCGGGCGGAGAGCTCCCCGATCGCCGCAAGCCGCTCCTGGGCGTTGGCCCGCCGCTCCAGCCGTTTCACCTCGGTGAGGTCCTGAAAGCTCACCACCCAGCCGATCTCGCTGCCCTCGTCGTCGCGCAAGGGGGAGGCGCTCAGCCCGACCGTCCGCTCGTCCTCAGGATCGCCGACGATGCCGCACTCGATCCGTCCCCCGGCCGACAAGACCGCGCCCCATGTCTGCTCACGACCAAGCCGGAACAGGCTGGCCACGTCGTGTCCGAGTAGCGACGACCGCGGCGCGAGGAGTCGCTCCGCGCTCGGGTTCGCGCTGGTGACCCGGAGCGCCGTATCGAGGGTCAAGAGGCCGCTGTGGATCGAGTGCACCACGCAACCGTAGAGCGCCTGGAGCTCGTGATATCGCTCCACCTGAGAGTGGAGATGGGCATGCTCTTGCCGCTGGGTCTGCGCGAGTCGGTGGGCCAACCCCGCGGTCGCGACCAGGGCGACCACGGTGACCCCCACCTGCGACCGAGCCGCCATCGCCGACTCGGGCACAAACCAAGCCACGCCGCCGTACACCGCAGCCACCGCCCCACCCCACACCACCCCGCTGGCCTGCGGCAAGGAGACCACCGCGGCGCACAAGATGAGCAGAAAAAGAAAGCAAAACGGAGACGCCGCCCCGCCGGTCAGACCGACGAGCCAGCCGGCCAACAAGAGGTCACACGCAAGCTGAACGTCGACCAGCCATCGCCCACGCGCGCCGCGCCAGAGGGCGACGGCAAAGCCGGCGGTGGTGAGGAAGGCAACTGCCACCAGCGGCACAAGCTCCGCTATCGGCGGTGCCGGCACCCAACCGCCCCCCGCAACGTACGGGGTGAGGAGGAGGACGAAGAGGAGGGTGTGAAGGCCGAGGCGGCCTACCAGCAGCCCCCACGCCTCCGTCCTCGGTGGCTCGCCCGCAAATACCCTGCGCGACTGGCTCACCCCACGACCGAGGCAACCTTGAAGATCGGCAGGTACATGGCGATGATGATGAAACCGATGGAGGTCCCCAAGAAGACCATGAGGAGCGGCTCGAGCATCGAGGTGAGGGCGCTCACCGCCGTGTCCACCTCCTCGTCGTAGAAATCGGCGATCTTCGACAGCATCGCGTCCAGCGCGCCGGTCTTTTCCCCAACCCCGATCATCTGTACCACCATCGGCGGGAAGACGTTCGTCTCCGCCAGCGGCTCTGCCATCGTCTTGCCCTCTTTCAGGCTCGCAGCCACCGCACCGATGGCCTCCTCAACCACCGCATTACCCGAGGTCTTGGCGACGATATCCAGGCCGGCGATGATCGGAACACCGGAGCTCATCAGAGTCGACATGGTACGGGTGAACTTGGAGACCGCTACCTTGCGAATGAGGATGCCGAAGATGGGCGCACGCAGGAGCGTCTTGTGAACGATTTTCCTCCCCACCGGCGTCGCGTACCACATCTTGAATGCCCAGATAAACCCCACGATACCGAGGATGATGTAGAGGATGTTGTGGGTCATGAAGGTACTCATGGCGATCACCATCCGGGTCGGCAGCGGCAGGGTCGCACCAAAGCTGCCGAACATCTTGGCAAACGAGGGGATGACGAAGACCATGATCACGCCGATGATCGCAATCGCAATCGTCACCACCACCGCCGGATAGGTCATCGCCGACTTGACCTGACGTTTCAACGCCATCGCCTTCTCGATATAGGCGGCGAGACGATTGAGAATCACATCAAGGATGCCACCGGCCTCTCCTGCGGCAACCATGTTGACGTACAGGTTATTGAATGTCTTCGGATGCTTTGCCAGTGCGTCCGCGTAGGTCGCACCTTCCTCCACATCGCCCTTCACCTGCTGCAATACTTTTGCGAAAGACGGGTTCTCTGCCTGGGCCCCAAGGATCTCCAGGCATTGCACCAGGGGAAGCCCAGCATCGATCATCGTCGCAAACTGGCGCGTAAAGATAACGATGTCTTTTTCCGGCACTTTCCCAGGCCCGAGACCGGGCAGAGAGAAGCCCTTTTTCTCCGCCTTTGACTCGGTTGCATCGGTGAGGCGAATCCCCTTTTTTCTCAGCGATGTCGCCAGGGAGTTACGATTCGAAGAACGCGTCGTTCCCCGCTGTGAGGTCCCGTTTCGGCTCACGCCTTCCCAAGTAAAAGTGGCCATGATCTAAGCTACTCCGTGATGTTTCGGTTGGTGCCGATCTATCCACGCACCTTGGAGAAGACGGAACGACGCTCTGGCTGGTTCATCCCCGCCTCCTCACGGGCCAACATCTCCCGCATCTCTTCCGGAACGCCGGACTGCCGCAACGCCTGCTCGTAGGTAATGAACCGTCTCTTATAGAGCTCAAGCAGCGACTGGTTCATTGTCTGCATACCGAATTTTGCCTGACCCGTCTGCATCATCGAGTAGATCTGATGAATCTTGTCCTCACGGATAAGATTCCGAATCGCATCATTCGGCACCATCACCTCCACCGCCATGCAGCGTCCACCGCCCGACCCCTTGGGCAAGAGCTGCTGCGATAACACCCCCTCCAATACGAAGGAGAGTTGCGCCCGGACCTGAGGTTGCTGGTGTGCCGGGAAGACATCGATGATCCGGTTGATCGACTGAACCGCCGAGTTGGTGTGCAGGGTGGCAAATGCGAGGTGGCCCGTCTCCGAGATCGTCAGCGCCGCTTCGATAGTCTCCAGATCACGCATCTCGCCGATCAGAACTACATCGGGATCCTGCCGCAACGCATACTTGAGAGCAGTGGCAAAGCTGTTGGTGTCGGTCCCCACCTCCCGCTGGTTGACGATACAGTTCTTGTGACGGTGAACGTATTCGATGGGATCCTCTACCGTAACAATGTGCTCGTGCCGCTCCTCGTTGATCTTGTCGATGATTGAGGCGAGTGTCGTCGATTTGCCGCTACCGGTGGGGCCGGTCACGAGGACGAGCCCGCGCGGCTTTTCCGCCAGCTTCTTCACCACCGGTGGAAGACCGAGCTCGTCAAAAGTGAGAATCTCGTGGGGGATGACGCGAATCGCCGCGGCCACCGCCCCGCGCTGAACGAAGACGTTGGTTCGAAATCGGCTCAGCCCCTTGATACCAAACGAGACATCAAGCTCGTTCTCCTCTTCGAACCGCTTCTTCTGCGCTTCGGTGAGGATGGAATAGGCGATCTGTTTGACGTCGGACCCCGTAAGGGGTGGGGCCTCCATCGGCACGAGGTCTCCGTCGATACGAATCACCGGCGGCGCACCGGCGGTGATGTGAAGATCGGATCCGCCCTTCTCCACCAGGGTGCGGAGAAGCTGATCCATGGTAACGGCCATAATATTATATTCTCCTGTTGTAACGACTCAGACTATTGGTCGTCGGAAACCGACACCCGAAGCACCTCTTCAATGGTGGTCATGCCTTCCAGGATTTTGCGAATCCCGGCCATCCGGAGGGAACGCATTCCGCCCTCGATCGCCGCCGCCTTGATCGCGATGCCGGACCCACCTCTCAGGATGATCTCGCGGATCGTATCGGTCATCTTCATGATCTCGTAGAGCCCCACCCTGCCCTTGTAGCCGGTGTTTCCACATTGGTCGCAACCGCTCCCCTGGTAGATCACCGCACCCTCTACCTGCTCTGGAGTAAAGCCGATCTGCTGCAACACCTCCGGTGGGGTCGGCACCTCGACCTTGCAGTGGGTGCAGATCCGCCGAGCCAGGCGCTGAGCGAGGACCATGTTCACCGAGGAGGTTACCAGGAACGGCTCAACCCCCATGTTGAGCATCCGGTTGACCGTGCTCGGGGCATCGTTGGTGTGCAGGGTGGAGAGGACGAGATGGCCGGTAAGTGCCGCCTTGATGGAAATCTCCGCCGTCTCCAGGTCGCGAATCTCACCCACCATGATAATGTCGGGATCCTGACGCAGGAAGGAGCGCAGGGCGGCGGCGAAGGTATAGCCGATCTTCTCCTTCATCTGACACTGGTTGATCCCCATCAAGTTGTACTCGACGGGGTCCTCCGCAGTCATGATATTGTCGCTCACCTTGTTGATCTGGGTAATCGCCGAGTAGAGGGTCGTCGACTTCCCACTGCCGGTGGGGCCGGTCACCAGGATCATCCCGAAGGGGGCGTGGATCGCCTCCTGGAGGACATCCATCTCCTCCTTGTCGAAGCCAAGCTTCCCCATGTCCACCATCAAGTTGGACTTGTCGAGGAGGCGCATGACGGTCTTCTCACCGAAGATGGTGGGCATGATGGAGACACGGATATCCACCTCTTTGCCCTTGGTCCGCAGCTTCATGCGACCGTCCTGAGGCAGGCGCCGCTCGGCGATGTCGAGCTCGGCCATGATCTTGATCCGTGAGGTGATGGCGTCCTTGAGGGAGTAAGGCGGCTTCATCACCTCCTGGAGGACGCCGTCGATCCGGTACCGCACCCGCAACACCTTCTCGTACGGCTCGATGTGAATATCACTGACGTGCTTGTCGATGGCGTCGATGAGGAGAAAGTTGACCAGCTTGACGACCGGGGCATCCTCCATCGCCCTCTTGATGTCCCCGATATTGAGCTCGTCATCCTCATCGGCGAGGACGGCCACCTCGTCGTCCTCCTCCATGTCCTGGAGCACCATCGCAAGGCCACCCTCCGCGACCGCGTCATTGACCCCATACAGCCGCTCCAGGGTGCGGTTGATCTGCGTCTCGGTCGTCACCATGGGGACGACGTTGAGGCCGGTCATGAACTTCACATCCTCGATGGCGAAGATATCGAGGGGGTCCGCCATGGCGATGGTGAGGACATTGCCGGCCTTCGAGACCGGGATGATGTGGTGCTGTTTCGCCACCGAGGGGGTGATCAGATTGACCACCGCGGGGGCCAGCTCCGCGGTGTCCAGATCGATAGTTGCGACCCCATGCTGTCGGGCGAGGAAGTTGCGCAGCTCCCCCTCCTCCACCATCCCGAGCTGGATGAGATTTGAGCCGAGGCGCCCGCCATGGGAGAGCTGCTGTTCCAAGGCGTGCTGAAGCTGCTCCTCGGTGATCAGCTCATCCTCGACCAACATGGAACCGAGCTTCTTGGCCAACCTGTCTCTCCCTTCGAGGTCTACCCTGCCGAGACAACAATGCCTTGGTTACAGAGAGGGAATCCAGCCCACAACCACGGACAAGGGGTGGCGACGCCATCGCGCCGATCGCTGAGACTACCATCGCGCATAGCCACTCTTCGGCCATGAGGGACCGGCCGTTGACCGTCACACCAACATCAACAATCCGCGGGCATCGGCGGCAACCACCCTCAGCCCCGAGTGACACTCCGCCCGCAACTGCTCCACGGTCACCCCGTCGAGGAAGGTATCACCCTCCTCCTCCAACATCACCCGCGGGATGACCGGCACCTCGTCCGCACCGCACTGGGCCAGACCACGGCGCACATCGTCGCCGGCGAGAAGCCCGGCAACCGTGATGCCGCTGCCGAGATACCGGTTCTCCAGGGCGACCACTCGCCCGCGCCAGTCCGGGTAGCGATGGTGCAGCTCGGCGACGTGGCGAGTGAGCGCCGGGGCGAAGAGCTTGCCGGTAAAAAAGCAGTAGTCCCCCGCGGGCGGGGATGACTCCCCCCCCTCGATCAGACCGTCGAGCTCCGCCTCGAAGCGCGCCATGCCGCCGACTCCATCGGCGATCTGCGGATATCCCTCATAGTGGTCCGCCCCGGGCACCTGCCGCCCGGCAAGGAGATACCACTCGTCGGCAGCAAAGCAGAAACGCGTTCCGAACCGCGCTCTGAACCACCGCTGGAGCCCGCCCACGCGATCCAGGAGCGCCCGCGCGTCGTTACCACCGGCCGACCGCAGGCCGGGCAGCTTGCGCCGGTGGTCGGTGAGCCCCACCGGCACCACCGCCACCGATCGCACCCCGGGATACAGGGCAGCGAGATCCAGCAGGGTACGACTGAGCTGCGCCCCATCGTTGAGACCCGGACAGACCACCACCTGGGTGTGGAGTCGGATCCCGCCGTCCACCAGCCGCCGGAGCTGCGGCAGCACCGGCTGCGGAACACGGTTGCGCAGGAGGCGGTCACGGAGCACCGGATCCGTGGCATGGACCGAGATGTAGAGGGGGGAGAGGCGTTGCTCGAAGATCCGCGCCCAGTCCTCCTCCGAGAGATTCGACAGGGTGATGTAGTGGCCGTGAAGGAAGGAGAAGCGGTAGTCCTCGTCCTTCACGTAGAGGGAACGGCGTTGGTGCGGACGATTCTGGTAGACGAAGCAGAAGAGGCAGTCGTTCTTGCACGTCCGCACCTCCATCGTCTCAACCTCCACCCCGAGCGCCACCCCCGGATCCTTTTCCAGCAAGAGGGAGCTCTCCGCACCGTCGCGACGCACGACAAGGTCCAACTCCTCCAGGGCGCCGTAGTAGGAAACGTCGAGAGCATCACGCAGGGCGTGGCCGTTGATCTCCAGCAGTCGATCCCCCGGGCGCAAGCCGAGGCGCTCCGCCACCGATCCCGGCTCGATTGTAGTAATCGCAACGCCCGACATGGCCTCACCTCGCTCCCGCCCCCTGAAGAGAGGGTCCGTCACCGTCGTGCAGCGATCAAGCCGGAGACCCAGACCACCGAAATTATCCAGAGCGTCCCCACGTCGGACGAGTGAGATTTATGGACATCCCCACGCTCTTCGCGGCTACCCAAAATCCGCTTCCGCCCTTCGCCGACTGGGCCGTCGTCATTGGCGTGGCGATGGTGACGACCGCCCTCGGCTACCTCGCCGGCCGGGCGTCGCAACGCCGCCGCCTGGCCGCCGCGCTCAGCGAGGTGGAGATCGCCACCCGGCGTCACCAGCGCGACCACAACCAGCAAGAAAAGGCGGCCTCCGCCCTTCGTGACGAGCTCACCGAGATGGAGCGACTCATGGGCTGTCTCCCTGAATTCGCCCAGCGGCTCACCGCCTGCGAGGAGGTGGAGACCACCTGCGAGCAGATGCTCGCCATCGTCCACACGATGCTACCCGCCAAAAAGACCTGCATCCTCGTCGCGGAGGAGACCGGCTACATCCCGTGGGTGGGGAGCGGCATCGACCCCGATGCGCTACGTCAGGAGATCATCCCCTTTGGCAGCGGCAAGCTCGGCTGGGTGGGACAGCGCGGCATCATCACCTATGCCTCGCAGCTCGCCAAAGAGACCGCCGCCATCCGCAACCACATCTTCGGTGCCGATGAGCTGGTCGACGCCGACATCTACATCCCCCTGAGCCAGGGTCGGCGCGCCCTCGGGATGATCACCCTCAAGTCCCTCAAACGCAGACCGCGCTTCGAGCGCCAAATCTTGCGTGCCCTCAAAGAGCTCTTCTCCACCGCCCTGGCGGGCAACCGGGCCTTCCAGCAGGTGGCCCAACGGGCCAATCGCGACGGCCTCACCGGCCTCTACAACATGACCTTCTTCAAGCAGCACCTGGAGATCGAGCTAAAAAAGGCGGAGCGCAACCACACCGGCCTATCGCTCTTCATGCTCGACATCGACCACTTCAAGTTTTTCAACGACCACCACGGCCACCAGGCGGGTGACGAGATCCTCCGGCAGGTGGGCAGCCTCTTCCGCGAGCACACCCGGGCGGTAGACATCGCGGCCCGCTACGGCGGCGAGGAGTTCATCGTCCTCACCCCCGGGCTGGACCGCGACGACGTGCTCCAGTTCGCCGAGCGGTTCCGCGAGGTCTTTCTCGCCAACCCCTTCCCGTACAAGGACGAGCAGCCGGAGGGGACCCTGAGCTTCTCCGGCGGCGTCGCCACCTATCCCGTCGACGGGATGACCATCGAAGAGCTCATCCGCGCCTCCGACGCCGCCCTCTACCGCGCCAAGGCGAACGACCGCAACCAGATCGTCGCCGCCCGCGGCCCGGTCGCGGTGTAGCGCGCGGCGCTGCGCGCCGCACGGGGATGGGGGGTGAGGGATGGGGGATAAGAGGGTGGTGCCGGCCTACGGCCGGCGATCTATCGTTCTGGATAACCCACCGCCTCCATTTTCTGCGGCCCGAAGGGCCGACC
>CAZRGD010000090.1:0-4146 GCA_964599505.1 uncultured Nitrospirota bacterium
TGCGCCGCCGCCGTACCGCTGCGTGACCGATCGCTGATCCTCATCCAGACCCAGGAAGAGCCATGCGCACCCTCACTCTCCTCTTTGCCGCCGCCCTCGCCGCCCCGAGCGCCGGGGCGGCGGGGCTCACCAACCTCTCCTTCGAGGCCGACCTCGCCGGCTGGAGTTCCACGGGCAACGTCCAGCGGATCAGCCCCCTGGGCTCGACCAAAAATATCAGCGGCCAGACCGGCTTTTCCGCCAGTGACGGCAACTGGTTCGTACTCCTCTCCACCAGCCCGGACAGCTCCATCCCAGGGAACGATCCGGGGGTCGATTCGGGCGCCGATCGCGACAACAGCGGCGCCAACGAGTTCGACGTCGCCACCCTGTCGCAGCTCTTCAACATGGCGGCTCCATTTACCCTCTCCCTCGACTGGACCGTTGCCACCAGCGAGTTCGGCGGCTATCCCCCCCCCGGCGGTATGGCGGACATCGCCGAGATCCGTCTCCTGCCGGCAGGCGGCGGTACCCCGATCTCCCTGGTTCAGCACTCCTTAGATGACGGCTACAACGACGGCACCTTCGCTCCCCTCGCGTTCGCCGACTTCAGCGGCACATCGTGGCAGACCAGTGATCCTACGCCCCCCGCGAGCAGCTTCTATGACGGGACCTACAACAGTGGTTTTCAGACGGCCAGCAGCGGATTGCTCGCCGCCGGCGACTACACCCTGGAGCTCTTCGTCGGGGACGAGTTCGACGGCGGCTTCGACACCGGCCTTTTGGTGGACAACCTCCAGATCACTGCCGTGCCCGAGCCCGCCTCCGCCGCCCTCCTCCTCTCGCTTCTCCCCGTGGTCGCCCTTCGCCGTCACCATCGGTAAGGGGCCTCTCACCCGCCTACCGTCAGGATCCTCCTGAAGATACGCCATGCATCCTCTGCGACCTCTCGCCCCCCTCGCCGCTACCCTCCTCGCTCCATAACGGCGGGCGCCGCCCTCCCTCCCCGGCGACCTCCTCACCGACCGAAGAGGGGAGGGCGCAGGGAGGCCGCGACGTGGTACCCCCTCATGACCCGGTGAGGCCCAGGGTTGGAGCGATCGCACGATGATCTTGAGTGGATGGCCATGGTATAGTATTTCGGATGTCGAGTTTGAGACACCGTACTTCGTGAGGTAGTCCGATGGGCGCGACAGGCGAATGGAGCGGAAGGCGGAAATTCAGGGCAATGGATCCGAGTTTTTATCTGCAGGCGTGGGTGGAGACCCACGAGGAACCCTTCCTCGTCATCGATGAGGCGTTCCATGTGGTGACGGCGAATCGTGCCTACGAGCGCTCCTTCGGCTGTGCTCGGGGTTCGGCGGAGGGGAAGTTGTGCTTCGAGCTGTCGCACCGGGAGACCGAGCCCTGTGAGCAGAGGGGTGAGGATTGTCCCCTCGCCTACGCCCGGTCGACCGGTTGTTCTCACTCCTGCCTCCACGCCCATTACGACGCCGACGGTGAGGTGCGCCTGGTGCGGGTCCACCTCTCACCCATCATCGCCGCGGACGGGAATCGGTACTACGCCGAGAGTGTGGAGGAGATCCAATCGGCCGAGAGGCCAACAGGTCGTGGGGTTGGTGAGCCTCAAATGGTGGGACGGTCATCGCTCTTCCTCGAGGTCATGGAGGTGCTCAATGCGGCATCCCTCTCGGCCGCCCCGGTGCTCATGGCGGGTGAGAGGGGCACATGCAAGGAGCATGCCGCCCGTTTTATCCACTACCACTCGGAGCGCTCCACCGGTCCCTTCCTGGGTGTCAACTGTGCCGCGGTGCCCGAGCCGCTGCTCGAGAGCGAGCTCTTTGGCCACGAGGGGGGGGTGGTTACCGGCAGCATCCACCGGTGTGCCGGGGTGGTGGCACTGGCCCACGGCGGCACCCTCTTCCTCGATGAGGTCGGCATGCTGCCGCGACCGGTGCAGGAGCGGCTCTTGCACCTACTGGAGCACCGCGAGGTGCGGCGGCGGGGCGATGAAGATGGGACACCGGTGGACGTCCGCATCATCGCCGCCACCAGCCGGCCTCTGTGGCAGGAGGTGGCCGAGGGCAATTTTCTGAAGGACCTCTTTCATCGCATCGCCTGTTTCACCGTCGAGCTGCCGCCCCTGCGGGATCGGATGGGAGACCTCCCCCTGATCGCCAAGGAGCTTCTTCGCCACATCCCGCCACCTCCCGGAGATCCCGGTTACCGGATCTCGAAGGCCGCGGTGGAGGTCCTGCAAGGCTACCCCTTCCCGGGCAACGTGGCCGAGCTTCGGAAGCTCCTCCAGGTGGCCATCATCTATTCTCCGACGGGCCGGATCGGGGTGGATGCGGTGCGCCGTGCCATTCGCGAACGCCAGGAGCGCGGTACCTCCAAGGTCGACGACCGCATAGGGGGCGCTCGTGGTGAGGATGCACCGGCGGCGCCGGCCGAGCTGGAGCGGATCCACCTCGCCACCCTCTTGGCACGCCACGGCGGCCACCGCCGCCTCACGGCCGAGACCCTGGGAATCAGCGAGCGGACCCTCTATCGCAAGCTGAAGCGGTACGGGCTGTAGGAGGGGGCCATGCCCCCGATCTGCGCGCAGAGACGCCGAGGCGCGCCGAGGACGAGGTAGGAGGGGGCCATGCCCCCGATCCGCCGTACGCTCGGTGTCGATCGGGGGCATGGCCCCCTCCTACCCGCGACCCACAACCCGCTGCGAACCCCGCGGCCCCCTCGGTAGGAGCCGCGTTCCCGCGGCGATCCCGGCCCGAAGGGGGGCGGGGCCAGGGGCCCCGCCTCGCGGCGCGGACGCCGTTCCTACCTGTGGTGAGGCTGCTCGGCGGGCTGAAGCCCGCCCCACGGCGCGGGGAGGATCGTCGGGGAACAGTGGGGGCGGCTTCGGCCGGCCGGCGGGATAGCGCCAACGCCGGGGTCTCGGGGTGGTGAAAATCCACCATCTCAAAGTGAGACGGTCGTGAGACACTCATCCTGAGTGTTTAAGTCCTTGACGAAAAAGCGATGGCTATGTGTGACAGCGTTGTCATGTTCACAGACATTACGCTGCATTCGTCGCTTTATTTGCCGATTTTTTCTATTTGTCCTTGAGAAACAAGCAGTTAGCAAAATCTCGGCATAAGGCAAGTTTTTCGGAGGCGTTTTGATGGTTGTGGTCTGTAAGACCGTAACCAGTTGACGCAAAAGGATCTTGATGAGTTGGCTTAAGAATTGCATATGCCAATAGCGGTGGGTGTGGGTGACCGCCCGCCAGGCGCCCGAAGGCGCACTGATTCGCCACCCAATGACGGATAGGAGGTAGTTTTTGATGTTGTCCCCATCCAAGGCCACCACAGGGGGACGCGCGGTGCGCGTTCGGTGGCCTGTCGGAGCCGGGGGCATCGCAGCACAGCAGGAAAGGAGGTGGAGGGAGTAACTCAGGGGGTGGGAGGCCGATAGCCCTCCCACCCCCACGCAACCGGAAGCCGGCGGCATCGAGCCGCCGGCACAACATTCACGACTTCTCTGAGGGGGAAACTCATGAAGTCAGTAAGTGTAGGACTCCGCCTATTGGCGGGGATCGCAGTTACGTGTGTGATCGGTCTACCCACATCCGGCCAGGCCGACACCTTTTCGGTACTCAGTGACGGCATCGGCGCGGCCGGTACCGGTGTGGCCACCACCAGCCCGGACGGTGCTCACCTCTTCGATGCGCCGCTCACCGGCACGAACACCGTGGCGCTGACGCCGGGAGATCTCGGGTTGACCGGTACCGACGAGCTCAACGCCGTCTCCTTCGGCTTCGACAGCACCCAGCCGTACGATGTCTACTTCTCGGTGGACCGGGCGAGCCAAGGGGTCGCGGGCAGCGACGTGGCGTGGAAGGCATCGACGTCGCAACAATCGAACAGCACCTACGACGTCGTTGTGAGCCAGCTCCCGGGGTACAACTACCTCGATGTCGAGGGGGTCGACTACGGCCTGAAGGACGTGGCGAACGACTCGAACAACGACGACCTCGACGCCTACGACCTCGACGCCGCGCCGTTTAGTCCCGGCCAGGGTGGTGACGTCTACTTCTCCATTGCCGGAAGTGGTGACATCTACCTCAACGACATCAACACCATCTTTCGGACCGCCGCCCAGCTCGGCACCACGGGTCAGGAC
>CAZRGD010000090.1:4246-8207 GCA_964599505.1 uncultured Nitrospirota bacterium
ATCCTCTTCATCGCCTCGCTGGCGACGAACGCCGACGCCCGCCACCACCGGCGGCGCAGCCGGGGACGGACCCTCCACTCCCCGCAGAAGGACTTCCTCATCTTCACCAACTACGAGCTGGGCATGCACTGCACCGGCTTCGACTTTTCCTACTGCTGCGTCCTGCCGCCGTTCAACTCGATCCAGGCGCAGGCGGTGAAGACCGGCGTCCACCCGCGGCAGCTCACCCCCGCCGACGGCATCAAGCTCGGCTACGAGTTTGCGGACAACAGCTTCTCCGAGGGGGCAAAGCTCGCCTACTGGACGGTCCCCTACGATGCCGGTAACGGCACCGAGAAGTGGGCCGACGGCAGCGGCGATACCAACGTGAACGGTACGACCACCGATCCCGAGGACAGCCTGCCGCAGGTCGAGTTCGACTCCCTCTATACCTACAATCCCTTCACCGGCAAGGATGCCGGCTCCGGCATCGGTGTCTCCGGCGGTGCCGGCCCCGGTGATCCGCCTATCCTGCCGTTTCTCGAGGGCGGCAAGGCAGCAGGCGCCGCAGCGACCGACCGTATCTCCGTCGGGGGCGCCTCCCTCAATATCCCCCAGGACCACGGCCCCACCTTCGGGGCGATGTCCAACTGGACCGCCGACAAGGCGGTCGATGCCCTCAACGGCCTCGGCCTCGGCCGTCCCGGCCTCACCTATGTGGGTAATGAGGGGACGGTGACCTACACCTACACCAAGATCATCGACGCCGCCGGTGCCGGTCTCGGCCTCGACGGCACGCGTCTGGTAGACGTGCCGGTGGTCCTCACCACCGCCGACATCTGGGACGTCGTCGGCCTTGCCCTGACCCCCTTCAACGACTCTCTGGTAGTCGGTCAGAACATCACCGACCTCCTCGAGAACGACTTCAAGCCGTTCCAGGAGCAGTGGGTCTCCATGTACAGCGCCGCCACCGGCAACCAGATCCTGCAGCATGATGGTTCGCCGGTGCAGTTTTTCGGCACCGCACCCATCGATAGCCCGGCGTGTGAGAAGTGCCACGGCTACGACCCCACCAGCGGCACCATCCCCGCCGGCGATCCGGGTGGTCACGCCCTTCAGGAGTACAACTACTGGGTCACCCATGGCGCCACGGACTACTATGCCCGCCTGAAATCGGCGGCGGTGGGGATGCTGGGAATCCACGATTCCGATTTCGGCACCCACTTCCTTGGCAGCTACGATAATGCCGGGGTCGGCAACAGCCGTCTCGGCCGCCAGTCGGTCATGTGCCAGTCTTGTCACGCAGACAACATTGTCGGCCGCTTCCAGGCCGGAGACCGATTCTGCGACAACCAGTCTCCATCCGTGCCGGTCGCCTCCGAGGCGGATCGTTATCCTGCCAGCCGGGACAACGTCGGCAACCAGGCGCTGACCTATGCGATCCATATGCGTCATTCCGGCGCAAGCAGCCGAACCTTGCCGGACAGCAACGGCCGCGCCGGGAACTGCCAGGCCTGTCACCCGGCCCATACCCAGAACGGCGACATGACCAAGTTCCCCCTCAGCTTCCAGGGAACGCTGGCGGCCGCCGCCCAGACGGATATTCGTGACGCCGTGGGCTGCTTCACCAACCGCGACGTCCACGGCAACATGGACCGGAACAATGAGCCGGACGACACCCCGAGCCACCTGAACCCCATCGGCCAGTGGTATCTGGACAACGTCGATGCGGGGACCGGCAAGGGGATCTACTGCACCAACTGCCACAACCGCCTCGCGTCCGAGTTGTGGAAGGCGGACCAGGGGATCGTCGATCCCACCAACCCCGGTTCGCTGGCGCGGCCGGCGACCTCGACCCTGCGTGACTCGGACATCCCGACGATCGCTACCGCCCTCGGCGTCTCGACGGCGGATCTCACCTCCAAGTACATGGATCCGAAGCTGCGCACCGTCACCCCCACGGGTGGGACCAACGTCTACGGTAGCCAGGGGTGTGACCTCTGCCACGGCGCCGGTGGTATCGGTGGCCTCGGGCCGGCGATCGCCGGCGAGTCCGCAGAGGACCTCCTGGTCGCGACCCAGAACGCCGCGGCCGATGCCAGCCGGATGTTCGGCGGCATCGGAACGGCGCTGACCGAGCAGGAGGCGGTGGACCTCGCCGACGAGCTCGGTGGCGAGACGGTCATCGACGACACCAACGACCACTACCAGTACAAGGGGATGGGGGGCGAGGTCGTCCCCGGTGTTCCCTACGGGGTGGTCACCGACGGCAGCGACTTCTGGGCCTCTGCGGGTGAGCCGCACTGCGCCGACTGCCACAGCTACCCCTTCGTCGAGTCCGCGGGCCGGAACCCGCCGTGGGCGGAGCCGGGCAAGTACGCCCTCATGCGCCACTCCAAGGGGCACGAGAGGATCGCCTGCCAGTCATGTCATGAGTCGATCCACGGCCTCTATCCCGTGTCTCCTCTCAACGACCCGACGACGGCTGCCGCGGCGCTCCAGTACAACGCCAACGGCTCTCACGGGCCGGTCACCTGCGCCGCGTGCCACGTGACCAACAACGGCGGCGTGCCGACGATCGCCGAGCGTAAGAAGGTCAATGGTCAGACCATCGGCACCAACTACGACCTGGCGGTGGTCTACATGCACACCGTGCGTGAGACGACCGATACCCTCCCGACGGTGGAGCGTAACGCGACCGACAACGGGCTGGGGCTACCCCTCGGCTACGGCCGTACGATGATCCCCGAGGCCCCGGCCAACGACGACTGTGCGAACCACAACAACGTGAACGGTCTCGACCTCCACGGCACCGTGATCGATACCTCCACGGCGGCGGTCGACGCTGGTCGTGTGGTCTTTGTCGCGGCTGCGGATGTGGAGGCGAGCACCTCCATTCAGCCGGTCGAGGACGTCGCCAATGATGTCATCCTCGGAACCAATACCAACGGCGGTTTTGCCACCACCGGCGTCGATGGGAGCTATACCTTCAGTGGCGTCTCCCTGGCCGATGGCGACTACTACGCCTGCGTCATCCCTGCGGGGACCGACACGGCACACCTGCCGTACGCCCGGCGTGAAACTCTCAAGGTGGTCAACGGCCACGTGGTCGATATGCCGGCGTTCGGGAACATCACGATCTCGATGACACCGTCGAGCTCGGCGACCTATATCGGTTCGTCCGCATGTCTTGGGTGTCATGCGAAGGATTCGCTGAAACATACCCTCCACTTTGTCGGTTTCCGAGCCGTGAGTGCGGCAGGGACGAGCCAGCCGAACGGTCTGATGGACCTGACTTCTACGGTCCCCTATGACCTGACCGCCAATGCCACCGCGGCCCTGGCGGATTTCAACAGCGGCAGCGAGACGGCGATCACCGTTGGGACCTCCACGGCCTACCTCGGCAAGGATGCCAACGGTCCCTACTTCAAGGTCGGTCTCGCGACCAACCCCAAGTACTACGTCTACTTCACCTATGGTGGCGAGTCGGGGAACTGGAAGGGTCGCTACATGACCCTCGTGGGCAGCGACGGTCTCCCGGCGAATGCCTGGGGTACCGCAAACACGAACGGCAACGGCTACGGCTATTACGAGATGGCGCCGATGCAGTTCCAGGAGAAGTATGGCGTCGCCGGCGTCTCCGGTCCGTACGCCGCGTACCATGCCGATCGTTGGGACTTCGCCGGGACGGGTCACTTCACCGCTTCGGTGGCGGCCAAGGCGTGGGGCAACAACTGTGCTCCGTGTCACGGTGGCGTCGCGGTCGACACCTCCACCGGCGACAACGTAGTCCAGTTCCCGGCCGATGCGAATGGCTACACCCTGAACGATGGAACCGCCAATACCTACGAGATCAACATTGGGTGTGAGCGGTGCCACGGTCCGGGTTCTGAGCACTTGGCCAACAGCGGCTACGGCTACAACATCGTCCAGCCCGACCTGCTGACTCCCGGCCGGCTGACGATGATCTGCGGTACCTGCC
>CAZRGD010000091.1:0-2771 GCA_964599505.1 uncultured Nitrospirota bacterium
CCGAGATCCGCTTTTCCGCAGTAGATCGTGCATAAGTCCGACAGGCTCCTAGGGGTTAGGGGTGGTTGGCCGCTACGCGGCCAGATAGTTATTTCGTGGGTGGTTTTCATCGGCACCTCATTGGCCGCCAACGGCGGCCGTCCTTCCCTAGCCCCTAGCCCCTAACCCCTCCCTCTACCTCTTCACTCCAAAGTAGAGCGTGTTGCCGCTCCGCTTTACCAGGAAGAGGGTGGGGCGCTCCTTGTCGCGCTTGGTGATCGCCTTGCGGAAGTCGTCGAGGGTGGCGACCTCCTTGCGGTTGACCTCCAGGACCACGTCGCCGCGACGTATCCCCGCCTCCCACGCCGGACCGTCCTGGTCGATGTCGGAGACGACCAGCCCCTTCTCCTTTCCCAGACCGAGGGAGTCGGCGAGCTCCGGAGTGACCTCCTGGAGGGTGATGCCGAAGTCGTGGGTGGTAGAGCCCCCCCCCTCCACCGCCTTCTCCTTGAGGACCCCAACCTTCAGCTCCAGGGTCTTGTGGTCGCCGTCGCGGATGACCTCCACGTCGACCTTTTTGCCGACTGGCGTGACCGCCACGAGGCGCGGTAACTCCTCGGCCTTGTGAACCGGCTTGCCGTCGAAGCGGACGATGACGTCGGAACGGTGGATCCCCGCCTTCGCCGCCGGCGACCCCTTCACCACGTCCGCCACCAGGACGCCGTTGCGGTCTTTGAGCTCCAGGGACTGTTGCAGATCTTCGGTGATCTCCTGGATGTAGACGCCGATCCAGCCGCGCACCACCTTGCCGTGCTCCTTGAGCTGATCCACCACCTCCTTGGCCATGTTGATGGGGACGGCAAAGCCGATCCCGGTGCTGCCGGAGATGATCGCCGCATTGATTCCCACCACCTCACCGCGAATGTTGAACAGCGGCCCGCCGGAGTTGCCCGGGTTGATGGAGGCGTCGGTCTGGATGAAGTTGTCGTACGGGCCGGCGCCGATCACCCTTCCCTTGGCGGAGACGATGCCGGTGGTCACCGTATGGGCAAGGCCGAAGGGGTTGCCGATCGCCATCACCCACTCACCCACCTTGAGCTTGTCCGAGTCGCCGAGGGGTGCGGCAAAGAGCTTCTCGTGGGCCTTGATCTTGAGCAGGGCGACGTCGGTCTTCGGGTCGCGGCCGATGACCTCGGCGTCGAGCTCGTGCTCGTTGTTGAGCCGTACGGTAATTTTGTCCGCATGCTCGACCACGTGGTTGTTGGTGATGATGTACCCCTCCTTGGAGATGATGAAGCCGGAGCCCAGGGACCGCCGCTTGAAGTTCCGCGGCGGCACCCCGCGCATCCCCGGCTGCCCCTGGAAGAAGCGGCGGAAGAACTCCTGAAAGGGGTCCTGGGGACCACCGCGGTGCGGCATCCCCCGCATTCCCGGCACCTGTGGGTGGTGGACCGTCTCGGTGGTGGCGATGTTCACCACCGACGACTGGAGGCGCTCGGCGAGCTTGGTGAAGGTGTCCCAACGGAGCGACGAATTCGCCTCCGGCGCCTCGGTGTCACTGCCGTCCTGCCAGAAGTGGCGGGCGGCGGCGGGGGTGGGGAGGGAAGCGGTGACGACGGCGAGGAGGAGGGCAACGAAGAGACGAGCCATGGAGGAAATCCTTACGTCAGGCGATGGAGAGAAAGCAGCCATTTTACCGCCGCTCCGTCGCCGCTTGTCGAGTGCGACGGCAGTCGAGCAGTGTGGGACGCTGGTGGCACTTGGCAAGCCCCTTGACACCCTCCGGGAGGGGGGCGTATTCCGCGCTCCGCAAATGATCCACGTTGACCACCTGAGCAAGCGGTACGGCGCCACCGAGGCGGTGCGTGACGTCTCCTTCGATGTCGCTCCGGGCGAGATCCTCGGCTTCCTCGGCCCGAACGGGGCGGGGAAGACGACGACCCTGCGGATGATCACCGGCTTCCTCCCGGCCACCGCCGGGACGGTGACCGTGGGCGGGGCGGACATCTTCGAGAACCCGGCGGCGGTGAAACGGCAGATCGGTTATCTGCCGGAGAGCCCACCCCTCTACCCGGAGCTGACGGTCACCGAGCAGCTCGCCTTTGCCGCCCGCCTCAAGGGGGTGGCGCGGCGGCAGCGGCGGGGGGCAGTAGACGAGGCGGTGGCGCGTGCCGGCCTCACCCAGGTCCGCAAACGGCTGATCGCCAACCTCTCCAAGGGGTACCGCCAGCGGGTCGGCCTCGGTCAGGCCCTGGTGGGGAGCCCGCCGGTCCTCATTCTCGACGAGCCCACCGTGGGGCTCGACCCGAAGCAGATCATCGAGATCCGCGACCTGATCCGGGCGCTCGCCGGCGACCACACGGTGGTCCTCTCCTCCCACATCCTCCCGGAGGTCAGCGCCACCTGCGAGCGGGTGGTGATCATCCACCAGGGGAGGGTGGTGGCCACCGATACCTTCGACACCCTCGCGGCGCGGCTGCGTGACACCCAGAAGGTGCGGGTGGCGGTCGCCCGACCGACCCCCGAGGTGGCGACCCGCCTCGCCGCCCTGCCCGACGTGGTGGCGGTGAGCAGCGACGGCGACGGCGCCTGGCTGGTGGAGACGCCGGTGGAGATGGACCGGTGCGAGGTGATCGCCCAGGCGGTGGTCGACGGCGGCTTCGGTCTGCTCGCCCTGGAGCCACAGGTCCTCTCCCTGGAGGAGGTCTTCTTGGAGCTCACTACTGAAGAGGCGGGCGAGGCGGCCGGCGCGGCAACGGTCGGTGAGACGGTGGGCGGGGGGGCGGCGTCAT
>CAZRGD010000091.1:2871-8202 GCA_964599505.1 uncultured Nitrospirota bacterium
GAGGCGGCCGGCGCGGCAACGGTCGGTGAGACGGTGGGCGGGGGGGCGGCGTCATGAGGGGGACGATGGCGATCCTCCGACGCGAGCTGCGCGGCTACCTCATCTCGCCGGTGGCCTACGTCCTCCTCGGGGTCCTCCTGCTCCTGGGCGGCTACTTCAACTTCGACATCGTCACCTACTACGCAGCCGAGAGCCTGCGCGCCGCCCAGTTCCCCGGCGCGGCCGACCAGTTCACCGCCCAGCAGGGGATCATCACCCCGCTCTTTTCCAACCTGGCGGTGATCCTTCTGCTCATCCTGCCGCTGCTGACCATGCGGCTGCTCGCCGAGGAGCGGGCGCGCGGCACCTACGAGCTCCTCTACACCGCGCCGGTGAACGTCACCGCGATCGTGGTGGGCAAGTTCCTCGCGGCGCTGGCCCTCTACACGGTGATCCTCGGGGTGAGCGTGGCGTGGCCCGCCTACACCGCCACCCTGCTCCACCTCGACTGGGGGGCGGTGGCGGCCGGCTACCTGGGGCTGTGGCTGATGGGGGCGGTCTTCATCGCGGTCGGGCTGCTGGCCTCGTCGCTCACCCAGCACCAGCTCATCGCCGCGGTGATCGGCTTCGCCATCCTGCTGCTCTCGTGGGTGGTTGGCTGGGCCGGCCACAACGTCGAGGGGCAGGCGGCGGACCTCCTGAAGTACCTGTCGCTTCTCGACCACCTCCAGAACTTCTTTCAGGGGATGATCGACACCCGCGACGTGGTCTACTTTGGCAGCTTCACCGGCCTGGCGCTCTTGGCCACCCAGCGGGTCCTCGACTCCCAGCGGTGGCGCTCATGAGCCTCCGTCGCACCCTTGCCTACGGCACCACCTCGGCGCTCCTGGTGGTCGTCCTGGCGGCGATCCTGGTCTTCGCCAACCTGCTCTCCGCGCGCCACTACCAGCGGTTCGACACCACCGCGAACAAGCAGTTCACCCTCAGCCCGCAGACGGTGAAGGTTCTCCAGGGGCTCACCGCGCCGGTAGAGGCGCTCTGCTTCTTCGAGCCCGACGGCAAGGATCGTCAGGAGGCGACTCAGCTCTTCGAGCAGGCGCGGGCGGCGAGCCGAGACTTCACCTTCCGCTTCATCGATCCCGACAAGCACCCGCGCGAGGCGCAGGCGCACGGGATCACTCAGTACGGCACCACGGTGCTGAAACAGGGGGAGCGCACCATCACCCTCACCGGCCACGAGGAGGCAGACCTCACCTCGGGGCTCATCCGGGTGACGCGCACGAAACGGCGCCAGGTCCGCTTCACCACCGGCCACGGCGAGCGGCCCCTGCACGGCACCGACCGCGATGGTTTCGACACCGCGGCGCGCGCCCTGGGGCAGCAGGGGTTCGAGGTGAGCGAGCTGCTCCTGCTACAGACAGGCAAGGTGCCCGAGGGGACCGACGTGGTGGTGATCGCCGGGCCGCACAAGCCGTTTTTGGCGAAGGAGGTTGCGGCAATCCACCGTTACCTCGACGGCGGCGGCAACGTCATCTTGCTCGCCGACCCGGACGGCGACGCCGACCTGGCGCCGCTGGTGAAGGGCTGGGGGGTGACCCTGCCGAAAGAGCTGGTCATCGACCCGTCGTCGCGCATGTTCGGCGGCGACTACACCGTGCCCCTGGTCTCCCAGTACCCGCCCCACGCAATCACCCAGGGATTCAACCTCGCCTGCTTCTTCCCGGTCACCCGGCCGGTGGTGGAGAAAAAGGCGGTGGGGGTGACCCACGCGGTGATCGCCAAGACCGGCCCCCAGGCGTGGGGGGAGACGGAGATCGCCCACGACCCGATTCAGTTCGACAAGGGCGTCGACCGCAAGGGGCCGGTGGATGTGATCCTCCTCTCCGAGCGCGCCGCCACAGCGGACGATGGCCGAACGGGTGAGGCTGGAGCGCCGAAGGAGGCGAAAAAGGGCAATCCCGCCGCCGACGCCGAATCCGCCCCTGGCCACGGCGGTCGCCTCCTGGTCGCCGGCGACGCCGACTTCCCCTCCAACCAGTGGTACCAGTACTCCGGCAACGGTGACCTTTTTCTCAACTGCGTGAGCTGGATGGGCAAGGAGGAGGGGTTGGTGGCGATCCGGCCGAAGGAGCACCAGGCCCAGACCCTCGCCCTGACGCCGCGCCAGGGGGAGCTGCTGCTCTTCGGCTTCGTCGTCTTTCTGCCGCTGGCCACCTTCGCCACCGCCTTCGGCGTCTGGCGGTGGCGGCGTTCCCTGTGAGGTGGCGGCGGTGAGGCGTCTGCTCCCCCTGCTTCTGGCCTCGGCCCTCCTGGCGGCGATCGCCGCCTACTATTTCGGCGTCGACGAGCCCGCCCGCCACCGTCAGGAGGCGGCAACCGAGGCGAAGGGGAAGCTGGTGGCGGTGGTACGCGACAAGGTCACCGGTGTCGAGCTGACTCGCGACGGTGTGACCCTGCGCCTGGAGCGTGACCCGCGCGGCCACTGGTGGCTGCGCGCCCCCCAGGTCGCCCCGGCACGCAAGGCGACCATCGACGACCTCCTCTACGCCGTCACCTCCCTGCGGGCGGAGCGGCGCATTGTCGTGAAGGAGAGTGAGCTGGGCGAGTACGGGGTCGACGAGGCCTCGCCTGCCATCCACCTCACCGGAGCGGCGATCGACACCACCGTGCGCCTCGGCGCCAAGGCGCCGGTGGGCTACGATCGCACCTATGTGGCGGTGAACGAGGGGGCGGCGGTGGATGGGACGGTGGCGATCTGCTCCACCACCCTCGGGGAGACGGTGAAGAAGCCGGTGGCGACCTTCCTGCGCAAGAAGCTGTTCGACGTCGACCGGTGGCGCACCGCACGGGTGGAGGTGGCCGATGGCGATCGGAGCTGGAGCGTGGCCAAGGACGACAAGGGGGTGTGGCACCTCGATGGCGGAGTGCGTGCCGACACCGACCGGGTCGACGGCTGGCTCGCGGCGATCGACCAGGCGGAGGCTGCCCCACTCACCGCCGGGGTGCCACCCGCGGTCCCTGAGTGGGCCGAGGTGCGGCTCTATGCGGAGGCGGAGGCGACGGGTGACAAGAGCAAGGCCAGCACCCCGGCGGGAAAGCCGAAGGCCGCGGCGGCGCCGGCGGCAGTGGTGCGGATTGCCCGCGGTGGCGACGGAGAGGCGGCCGCCGCCCAGGTTGGGCTCGGCTTCTGGGGACGACTCGCACCGGAGACGGTGGCCCGACTCCTCCCCGACCCCGCCACCCTGAAAGATCGCCACCTCGTCCATCTGCACGCCTTCGATGTCGATCGCCTGGAGATCCATAGCGGCGAGATGCGTGTCACCTTCCGCCACCACGACGGCCAGTGGCAGCGCGACGACGGCCAGGCGGTGGATGGCAAGGCGATCGACGATTATCTGCAAACCCTGGAGGAAGCGGAGGCAACGGGGTATCTTGTGGGAAATCAGCCGCCCATGGAGGGGCCGGAGCTCTCTCTCTATCGTGGGAAGAAGCTTCTCGCCTCCCTCGCCTTCGGGGGTGAGGGGGACGCGCGGGCCCGGCACCTCCCCTCCGGACCGATCCTGCAACTCACCTCCGACACCCTCTCCCACCTCCTCCCGACCCTCGACCGTTTCTCGGCCGTCGGAGAGCCAACCCCCTCCGAGTCCTCCCCATGATCCTCTCGACCAAAATCACCTACTCGGTCCGTGCCCTCGCCTACCTCGCCCGTCACGCACCGGAGGAGGGATTTCTCTCCCTCACCCAGGTCGCGAACGGTGAGGGGATCTCGCTCAATTATCTCGCCCACCTCTTCAGCCGCCTGCGCGCGCGCGGCGTCATCGAGTCGGTGCGCGGCCGCCGCGGCGGCTACCGCCTGGCCCGTCCCGCCGAGGAGATCTCCCTGCAGGAGATCATCGACGCCGTCGACATGGGCGACTTTCTCAACCTGAACCTGCCCCCGGAGATCGAGGACCAGTCGAGTTGCCGCATGGTGACCGACCTCCTGTGGACCGGGTTCGACCACCACGTCCGCCACTTCCTCACCGACACCACCCTGGCGTCGGTCCTGGAGCAGGCGGCGTAATCCCCTCCCATGCCACGAAAACCCGTAGCGGGTGGCCCCCACGGCCCTCCCTCGGTTGGGGGGCATGGGGTGGGTCTCTCTCCCCATGACGACTGAGCCGCGGGCGAGCGTCGGGGTCATCGGCGGTGGGTCGTGGGGGACCGCCCTCGCCCACCTCCTCGCCACCCAGGGCCACGAGGTGGTCGTCTGGACCTTCGAGGAGGAGGTGGCGACGGCGATTCGTGACCGCCACGAGAACCCGATCTATCTCTCGGGCATCCCCCTGGCGCCGTCGCTGACCGCGACCTCCGACCTCGCGGCGGCGGTGGACGACCGCGATGTTCTCCTGTCGGTGGTGCCAACGCCGTACCTGCGGCCGGTCCTGCGCTCGTTGCAGGAGATCCTCGCCCAGCGGGCCGACTCCACCCCTCCCTACCTGGTGAGCGCCACCAAGGGGATCGAGAACGAGACCCTGATGATGGTCTCGGAGATCTTCGCCGAGGAGCTCCCGGCGATCCCCGCAAACCGCTGCGCCTACCTCTCCGGCCCCTCCTTTGCCCGCGAGGTGGCGCGCGACCTGCCCACCGCGGTGACCCTCGCATCGGTCAGCGAGGACACCGCCAAGCACATGCAGGCGATCTTCACCGCGCCGTCGATGCGGGTCTACACCAGCCCCGACGTGGTCGGAGTGGAGCTCGGCGGAGCGGTGAAGAACGTCATCGCCATCGCCACCGGCGCCTGCGCCGGCTTGCGGCTCGGCTCTGACACGATCGCCGCGATCATCACCCGCGGCGAGGCGGAGGTGGCGGCGCTCGGTACCGCCATGGGCGCCCACCCCCTCACCTTCCTTGGCCTGGCCGGCATCGGTGACCTGGTCCTCACCTGCACCGGTGAGCTCTCCCGAAACCGCACCGTGGGGATGCGCCTGGGCCGCGGCGAGTCGTTGCGCGCCATCCTCAAGGAGATGCGGATGGTGGCGGAGGGGGTGCGCACCACCCGCTCAGTCTACCACCTGGCCAAGCGACTCGGGGTGGCGATGCCGATCTGCAGCGAGGTCTACCACGTCCTCTACGAGGGGGCCGACCTGCGCGGCGCCGTCGACCGCCTCATGCAGCGCGAGCTGAAGGAAGAGTGGGAGGACCTCACCGGCATGGGCGGGCCGACGTGGGGGGCACCGTGAGGCGGCTATGCGCGATGGGGCCGCGGGCACGGCTGGGTGGAGGACGCCAGGCTTCGCCCTCCCCACGTGCGGGGTCGGCAAGCCCCTCTATACATACAGGCCACCGCGACAGTCCCCCGCTCCCCCCATC
>CAZRGD010000092.1:0-8135 GCA_964599505.1 uncultured Nitrospirota bacterium
CCGCATTCGCCGATTTGTTCTGGGGCTTCATGAGCTAAGGGAATACGCAGTTAAGTTAAAACGCCATTTCCAGTGGATTCCGGGTCAGAGAACTGACATGTAGGACAGAGAAGCCAATCACCTCCCCTTCCTCATCCACCTTTTCCATCACCTGGTCATTGGCAGTCTCGCGAAAATAGCCCGGCCTCTGGTCGAACATCACCTCGAGGTAATCTCCTTCCGGGTCATACCAGATCTTCACATGCCGCTTGGCCATATCCTTGTCCCCTTCTTCGTCTTGTCAGTTAGATAGGCGGTCAACACGAAGGCATCGTCAGCGACCAGCTTGACCACCACACAAATGTACTTCTCGCCAACCGGAGTACCCACGTAAAAATGATAGTACAAATGGGCGCTCTGGTCGCTGATCGATCTAACCACAACTTCCGGATCCAGCAAAGTCTCCTCGATAGCTGCCTCCATGCCAACCATCTCAGGATGGTCCAAGACATGGGCAAGACGTTCATCCGTCAGCCGAATCGCCCGACCCTCGTAGTCCTGAAGAATTCTCATAGTTCTATTCGCCGCGCGATCAGCCAAAGGCAGATGGGAAGGAGCTCGGAGTCACCCTCCACCACGATGCTCCTGTAACGCCCGCGGAGAGTCAATCCGCAACGGCTGCGCCGTTTCCTGTCGAACGACAATATCTTTGGCCAGTCGACGACAACTACTTTGGCCGGTTGGGGTGAAAAAGATTGGGGAGCCTCCAGGAGGTGAGCGAAGAACTGGGTTTTGCGGTAGCTGTCGCCGAGCTTCCACTCCGGGTAGGAGCGGGTTGCACCCGCGACCCGGGGCCAACGGCCCCGCCGCCCCCCTCCAGAGTTGGTGCCGAAAATCGGGGGCACCTGTTAGAAGAGTCCAAAGTCCAAAACCGAGCCCAATGCTGTTGTATGTGTCGTCAAGACGCCCATTTCAAAGAAGGCCTTTTCTTTGAAACAACACAGTCTCGAAGATAGAGATTGATCAAGTTCTGGTACGGAATACCGGTTTCTTCTGACAGCTCTTTGAAGTACTCAAGAATATCGACACCAAGCCGGATCGTGATCTGCTGTTTTAACTCTTTGGCGTACGGATTACGCCGTCCCTTCATCGTAGAAAAATCGTATTCAGTTCTCATGGCTTTCCTCTTCGTGAATAGACTTTCTGCTCTCTACGGGTAGCTCGACGTGCAGAAATAATACGGACTGTAGACTCCTCTTTTCGAAAACAGTGACACACGATCAAGATCCGTAAACGAAAGCTCCTGCCAATAAGAAGATACGCCTATCCCCTTAGCTCAGGACCCGTACCCGATGGGAACACGAAGGCAGGAAAGGGGGAAAACACGAAAAGTTTCGGTGGAGTTTTTTCGTGTTTTCAAGTTTTCGTGCCTTCGTGTTCCGCATTCGCCGATTTGTTCTGGGGCTTCATGAGCTAAGGGAATACGCAGTTCCGAAGATGGCGTGCATGGCGCCGCCGTCTCAGACCTCCCAGACGTTGTCGATGCGGATGCCCAGCGCTGCCGCCTGTCGGAGGGCAACGACCCGCCCGGCCTCGTCGCCGCAGCGGGCCGGGACGATGGCGTGGAAGCGGATGTGCTCGAAGGCGGCGCACTTGACGAAGGCGCGACACGCATCTTCAAAGACCGCCTCGCCGAGCTCCTCCTCGGTGAAGGCGCGGAAGATAACGAACTGGTGGCGTCGGAAGGCGGTGATGTCGGGCAGCTCGCCGTTCACCGGCTCGGGATAGGGCGGCTCCCCGAAGCCCGTCTTGATGGTGTGGTACTCAGGCCGCTCGGCGAGAAACGCCGCCAGCGCCTCGACGAGCCGGAGATGATCCGGGTTCATTGCCATCGCCTACCCTACGAGCCTGTCGGACAGATGCGGCAAGCGCCCGTCGGATTACTCCCCTACGGAGGAGTGCCCAAAGGCCACCAGATGCTCGCTCACGGCGGCGCTCTCCTTTGGGCTCTGTCGATCAAGGAGGACAAAGCCCTTCTTGGCAACGACCGCGGTCACCGCCGAGTGCCACGTGGGGGGCTGAAGATTGGGAATCAAGCCAACGCCGAGGCTGAGAGCCACCACCGCGGCGATGATCAGGAGGGGTATGCGATTCGCTTTGATGTCCATGGGTACTCCTTACGGTCGAGAGGATGGTGCCATACCCACAAGCCACATACCAAAACGATGGGTACGCGCATCCCCCCTACCCCACCGCCAGCGCCTCTCCCATGGCGAGCCGCGGCTCGTCTTCCAGGTGCACGGCGATCATCGACGAGACGCCGGGCTCGGCCATGGTGATTCCGTAGAGGGCGTCCGCCGCCTCCATCGTCGACTTGTTGTGGGTGATGGCGGTGAACTGGGTAGAGACGGCCATGGTCTGCAACAGCCGGTTGAAGCGGCCGACGTTGGCGTCGTCCAGGGGCGCGTCCACCTCGTCGAGGAGGCAGAAGGGGGCGGGCCGGACCCGGTAGGTGGAGAAGATCAGGGCGAGGGTGGTGAGCGCCTTCTCGCCGCCGGAGAGCAGGTTGATGGAGCCGTTCTTCTTCCCCGGCGGCTGCGCGGTGATCTCGATCCCCGACTCGAGCGGGTTGTCGGGATCGAGGAGGTGGAGCTGCGCCTGGCCGCCCTCGAAGAGGGCGGTAAAGAGCTCGCCGAAGTGGTGGTCGATCTGCTCGAAGGTGGTGACGAACCGTTCGCGGCTGGTCCGGTTGATCCGCCGGATCGCCTGGCGGATGTCGTCGATCGCGGTCTCCAGGTCGGTGCGCTGGCCGGTGAGGAAGTCGAGGCGCTCGGCGAGCTCCTCGTGCTCGGCGATCGCCGACAGGTTCACCGGCCCGATGCGGTCGAGCTTGCGGGCGAGCTCGGGGATCTCCCGCTCCATCGCCGCCAGCTCAACCTCCACCGGCTCAGCCTGATCACGCGCGAGCTCCGGGGTGGTCTGGTAGCGATCCTCGAAACGGACACGGGTCTCATGGGCGGCGTGGCGCACCTCCGCCGACTCCTGCTCGGCGCGGTGGTATCGCTCTTGCTCCTGCTCGCGCGTGGCGGCGAGTCGGTGCTCGCGCTCGCTCAGGGTGGCGACCCCCTCCTCCACACCCGCCACCCGGTCGAGGGCATGCTGGAGCTCGCCCCGTGCCTCCTCCTCCGTGCTCAGGGCGGTGGCAAGCTCGCCCTCCAGACGGCGGAGCCGTGCGTGGCCCTCCGCCTCCTGACGGTCGAGGTCGGTGGCGCGCGCCGACTTGGCGCTACGCTCGTCGCGACCGCGCTGCTCCTCCTCGCGGATCGCGGTGAGCTCGCCCTTGAGGTGGCGGAGCCGTCCCCCCGCTTCGCCCACCAACACCTTCGCCGCCATCACCTCCTGGCGCACCGCCTCCAGCCGCTCCTCCGCCACCGCCAGCGCCTCCTCGGCCGCGGTGGTCCGCACGCTCCCTGCCGCCGCCTCCGCCTCGCCGCGCGCCACCTCGCCGCGCAGGCGAACGAGCTCCGCCTCCACCCCTGCACGGCCCTCGGCGAGGCGAGCAACCTCGCCCTGATGGTCATCACGCCGCCGGGCGAGCCGTCGCGCCTCTGCCTCCGCCGCCTCCCGGTTGTGGCGTGCGGACTGGAGGGCGAGGCGCGTCTCGTGGGCGGCGGTGGTGGCGGCGGCGAGCCCCGCCTCACACCCCGCCACCGCCTCCGTCGCCTCGATCATCTCTCGCTCCGCCGCCTCCATGGCTCCGCGCGCCCCGGGCAGCGTCTCTTCCACCTCGCGCAGCTCGCGGTGGCGGGCGAGGGTGCCCGACTCCTCACCGCCGGCATGGCCGAGGTGGAGCAGGCCGTTCCCCTCCAACCGCTGGCCGTCGCGGGCGATGCAGGTCCACCCCTCGGGGGGCGCGGCCACCGCCGCCGCCAGGTCATCGACCACCACCACCCGCCCGAGCCGCTCGGTGAGCCACGGCGCGAGGCCGTTGGCGGTCGAGACCCCGTCGAGCAGCGCCATACCGCCGGCGGGCGCCGGCGGCGGCGTCGCGGCCGCGGCGGGCGGCAAGACCACGGTGGTGGGGGGAATCGATTGGCCCGAGGCCCAACGGGTGAGGGCCGCGGCCACACCACGGTCAGAGAGGACCCGCGCGTGCAGGGTCTCACCAAGCAGCGCCTCCACCGCCCCCTCCAGCTCGGGCTCGACGCGCAGGGCGGCAGCCACCGTCGGTGCCTCGTCCCACGCCTTCGCATCGGCGGGCAGCGGCGTCTCGCTCACCGGCGCCGGCCGGGCCACGAGATCCGAGAGGACCGTCGCACGTGCCTCCAACCGGTGGAGAATCTGCGCCTGCGTCTCCCGCGCACTACGCGCGGTGGTGAGACGCGACCGGCTGGTGGCGAGCGTCTCGCGCGCCGCCCCCACCGCGGTGTCCGCGTCGTCGGCCACCTGCTCGGCATTGTGGACCGCGGCCTCGCTCTCCTCCTGGCGGGCGGCATGGCCCTCCACATCCACCTCCAGGGCGGCACCGGCCAGGGCGAGCCGTTGCTCCTGCTCGCCGAGCTCATCGAGGCGGCGGGCCAACGACTCCGCCCGCGCCTGCGCCTTCGAGCGCGCCTCGGCCGCGGCCAGCGCCCCGCGGCGCTCCTCCTGCAATGCTGCACGACACTGTTCGCGTTCATTCACCCGGTCGCGCAGGCACGCCTCCTGCTGCTCCAGCGCCACCACCGCCTCACCGTGGGCCGCCTCCGCCTGATCCGCCTCGGTCGCCAGGGCGGCGGCACGGGCGGCGAGCTGTTCCAGCCGCACCCGCCACTGGTCCACGTCGCCGGCGAGGCCGGTGCGCTCCCGGTCGATCCCCTCCAGCCTGGCCCGCTCGGTGGCGATCTCACCCTCCAGCCTGGCCGCCCGGTTGCGCAGGGTGGCGGCGCGCTCGCGCAGCTCATCCGCCTCCTGTCGCCCCTCGCGCACCCGCAGGCGACCCGCCTCCACCTCGGCGGTGGTGGTGGCCAGACGACTCTCGGCGTCCTCCAGGAGGCGGTGGGCATCCGCCATCTCCCCCTCCACCACGGCGGCGCGCGCATTCAACTCCGCCAGCCGCGCGCACGACACGTGCGCCTCGTAGGTGCGCAGGGTGGCGCGCAGCCGCTTGAACCGCTCCGCCTCCCGCGCCTGCCGATCCAGGCGGCGCATCTGCCGCTCGACCTCGTGGACGATGTCCATCACCCGGGAGAGGTTCTCCTCGCTGGCGGCGAGCTTCCGCTGCGCCGCCTCCTTCTTGATCTTGTACTTGGTGATCCCCGCCGCCTCGTCGAACAGGGCACGCCGGTCCTCCGGCTTGGCGTTGAGGATGGCGTCGATATGACCCTGCTGGAGGATCGCCACCCCGCGACCGCTCATCCCGGTGTCCATGAAGATGTCGCGGATGTCCTTCAGACGGCACGGCACCTTGTTGATAAAGGTCTCACGCTCACCGTCGCGGTGGACACGGCGGGTGACCTGAATCTCGGCAAAGTCGGCGAACGGGCCGGCGACCGAATGGTCGGCGTTGTCGATGGTGAGGGTCACCTCCGCCATCCCCATCATCTTGCGCTTCCCCGCCCCCTTGAAGATGAAGTCGACCGCGGAGTCGCCGCGGAGCTGATGCGCCGACTGCTCCCCGAGGACCCACCGCAGGGCGTCCGAGATGTTCGATTTGCCGACCCCGTTCGGGCCGACGATCGCCGTCACCCCGGGCTGAAAGTCGACACGCACCCGGTCGGCGAAGGACTTGAAACCGACCATCTCCAGACGCTTGAAGCGCATGGTGGTCTCCGGAGAAAGGGGGAAATTGGGGGGAAGAGGGGCAGGAAGGTGCCCCGCAGGAAGGTGACTGCGGTTATAGACCGGAGGGAGAGATGCGTCAACATGAGCGGCGCGGTAAGGGTTGGCGCGCTGCGCGCGCCAGAGACCCGGACGGGTAGGAGCGAGCTCCCGCTCGCGATCCGCGGCCACCGGCCGCGGCAGGCCCGAAGGGCCTGCTTCGCCGGCGGGAGCCGGCTCCTACCTCGCACCCGACAGAAATAGGGGTCATCTTAAGCCCCTACTGAATCACCTCACGCGGTTTCGCCCCGTCCGCCGGGCCGACGATGCCGTCGCGCTCCATCTGCTCAACTACCCGGGCGGCGCGGTTGTAGCCGATGCGCAGCTTGCGCTGGACCAGGGAGACCGAGATCTTCCCCTGCTCGAGGGCGAAGGCGACCGCCTCGTCGTAGACCTCGTCGCGCTCCTTCACCACCGCCGAGTCGTCGTCGTCCTGGTCCGCGACGGTGACCGTGAGGTCGTACTCCGCCGGCTGTTGCTTGCGGACGAAGGAGGCGAGCTCCTTGATCTCGTCGTCGGAGAGGAAGGTGCCGTGGACCCGCTGAACCTTCCCCACCCCGGGCGGCAAGAAGAGCATGTCGCCAAGGCCGAGGAGCGCCTCGGCGCCGTTGGCGTCGATGATGGTGCGCGAGTCGGTCTTCGAGGAGACCTGAAAGGCGATGCGGGCCGGGAAGTTCGCCTTGATCACCCCGGTGAGGACGTCCACCGAGGGGCGCTGGGTGGCGACCACCAAGTGGATCCCGGCGGCGCGCGCCATCTGCGCCAGGCGGGCGATCGAGACCTCCACGTCGCGGCTCGCCACCATCATCAAATCCGCCAGCTCGTCGATGATCACCACCATGTACGGCAGGGGCGCGAGCGGCGGCTCCCCCTCCGCCGGCTCCGGTAGGGTCCCCTCGCGCTCCATTTTCGCCACCATCCGGTTGAAGCCGGGGAGGTTCCGGACCCCGTAGGCGGAGAGGAGGGTGTAGCGTCGCTCCATCTCCTTCACCGCCCAGTTGAGCGCCACCGCCGCCTTCTTCGGGTCGGTGACCACCGGGGTGATGAGGTGCGGGATCCCCTCGTAGACCAGGAGCTCGAGCATCTTCGGGTCGACCATCAGGAGCTTTACCTCGTTCGGCCGGGCGCGGAAGAGGATCGAGGCGATGATCGAGTTGATACACACCGACTTACCGGAGCCGGTGGCGCCGGCGACCAGGAGGTGCGGCATCCGCGCCAGGTCGCTCACCACCGGGTTGCCGAAGATGTCTTTGCCCAAGGCGATGGGGAGCTGCTGCTTGCGCGTGTCCCAGACATCGGAGGCGATCACCTGGCGCAGGAAGACGCCATCGCGCTCGACGTTCGGGAGCTCGATCCCCACCGCCCCCTTGCCCGGGATCGGCGCGACGATGCGGATCGAGATGGCGCGCAGGGCCATGGCGAGGTCGTCGGCGAGGTTGGCGATCTTCGAGACCTTCACCCCCGGCGCCGGCTTGAACTCGTACATCGTGATCACCGGCCCCGGGTGGACCTCGGTGACCTCGCCGGAGACGCCGAAGTCGAGGAGCTTGCGCTCCAGGATCTCCGAGTTGACCAGGATCTCCCGCTCCGAGAGCTTGCGGGTAGAGGTGGACCGGTCGACGAGCAGGGTGAGGGGGGGGAGCTGGTAGTCGTCACCGCCGGTGAGCTCGAGGACATCCTGGGTGGGCTCCGCCTCCTCCTCCATCGGTGGGAGCTCGGCGAGACGCGGCGGGGTGCGGGTCTGCTTCTCCTCGATCTTGCGGGTGAGCGACGCCACCCGCTCGCGCCGGGCATTCCGCTCCGCCTGCCGCTCCCGCGCCATCTCCGTGAGGCTACGCACCTCCCGCCACCCGGTCGCCGCCAGCCCCACGAGCGACAGCCGGCTCACCACCATCAGCGCCAGGAGCGCCACCGTGCCCGCCACCACGTAGCCGCCGAGGGAGCCGAAGGCAAAGGTGAGCGCCCTACCCCCCATCTCACCGATCAGCCCCGCCGGTTGCGGGTGGGTCGATCCCGCCACCCCCATGTGCACCAGAGTCGCCACCGCGAGGAGGAAGAAGAATGACGCCGCCACATAGGCGGCGGCACGCCGGCCGCGCAGGCGGTGGCCACGCAGGCGGTTCATCGCCGCCAGGAGGAGACCAACCGGGAGGAGGAAGCCGGCACCGCCGAGCCACTCCATCACCGCACCGGCGGTGTACGCCCCGACCACCCCCACCACGTTACCCACCCGCCCCGGCGGCGCCGCGACCCCGAAGGTGGGGTCGGTGGGCGAATACGAGAGGAGTGCAGCGAGG
>CAZRGD010000093.1:0-8110 GCA_964599505.1 uncultured Nitrospirota bacterium
GCATAGTGGGCCTATGCGACGAAGAACGGGGCGCGATCCGGGCCGAGATCCGCTTTTCCGCAGTAGATCGGGCCAAAGTCCGACAGGCTCCTAGCCCCCGGCTGGCAGCGCTAGCCAAGTCCTGGGCCGCGGTTCCCGGTTAGCCAGAAGCACGGTACTACGCGCCATCGCGTTTCCCGCCGGGGACGCACTTCCGTTTCTCCCGTCGCTACGAGGTTCAGGCGCTGCTGCATGGTACGGAATGGCTGTAACGGAGGTGCGTCCCCTTTCCCCGCGACGGGCTCGCCAACGGCCCTGCCGGCCACCGACCTCACCCCCTTCTCGGTGGGCCGGCCGATGGCCGACGGCCACCCCCTCGGGCTCCCCTCCGCCGGCTGAGGGCTGAGAAGGCGGGGAGGGGCAACGCAAAGGCGCAAAGGCGCGAAGGCGCAAAGGGGGAGGTAGTCGGAGGGCACGGTGACCAACGCGGCGTAGCCGGGGCTGAGTGCCGAGTGGGGTCTCAACGCAGAGACGCAGGGGGACGGGAGACGCAGAGGTCCGGTTCCGGCCCACCGGCAGCGCAGACGGCGACAGGAAAGCTCATCCGACCCTGCAGGAATTCACCATGAAGCACATGAAGATCATGAAGGGTGGGAATCCCGCCTCTTCATGATCTTCATGCCCTTCATGGTGAAAGCGGTGTCAGGGATGAAGCCCCATACTCCCACGCGATTCGCGCCGCCCGATCGACGGGCCGGCGCCCCCTCTGCCCCTCTGCGTCTCTGCGTTGAAATCCCACTCGGCACACACTCGCAGTGCGCCTCCTTTGGTGCCTTCGCGCCTTCGCGCCTTTGCGTTGAATTTTCCCCCTTCGGGCTCTTCGCGGCCTTCCCGGTCTGGCCCGCCCTACTTCGTCCCCACCGCCACCACCAGCTCGCACGGCCCGACGAAGCCGTCGCCGGTCTCGAACTGCTCCAGCTCCGCCTCGATCTCCGCCCAGGCGGCATCGCGCTCCGCGGCCGACAGACCCCCGAGCATCTGATGCAGGGCGCCGAAGGACTCCTTCTCGAAGGCGATGCACTCCGCGGCCGTGTCGACCCGCACCGGCGCGTCGATCACCCGGCTCTCCACCTCGCGGAAGCCGGCCTCGCGAAAGGCCTCCTCCAGCACCCCCTCCGCCCCCAGGCTGAAGGGCCCCGGCTGACCGGGGAGCGGCGGCCCCAACTGCGCCCGCCGGCGGATGATCGAGACCGGTAGGGAGAAAAAGCCGTTGTTCTCGGCGGTGGAGTAGACCATGGCGGCGACCTTGCCGCCGTCGCGCAGGGTGTGGCGCATCCCGGCGAGCGCCTTTTGCTGGTCCGGGAAGTAGATCATCCCGACCCGGGAGACGACCGCGTCGAAGCTCCCCGCGTCGAGCTCGGTGAGGGCCTCACCATCCAGCTCGCGGGTCTCGACATGGTCGTACCCCGCCTCCGCGACCCGCCGCCTGGCGAACTCCAGGATGGTCGGCGACAGGTCTGTGGCGAGGACCCGGCCATTCTCCCCCACCCGCGCCGCCGCCTGAAGGGTCTGGTCCCCGGCGCCGGCCGCCACGTCGAGAACGCGGCTCCCCTCCCCGATGGAGGCCATGTCGAACATCGTCTCGGTGGCCGGCCCGAGCCAGCTCGACAGCAGCCCGCCCCACCGATGCCACGCCTCCGCCGCGGTCTCCCACTGGGCCCGCGTGGTCTCTTTGTACTTCGCCGCATCAAACACAGGTGCTTGCACACTCATGGCATTCCCCAGGAAAGGCGTTAAACACAAGTAATCGACTTGACTATACCGAGAACCCGGAAGCGCGCAACTCGAAACAGAGGTCTCTCGCCGGAAGTTATTTCTTCGCCGACCCTACCCGTCGAGGAGCTCGCGGGCGGCGTCGACCACCTGCTCGACGGAGATCGAGTCCATGCAGATGAAGTGGCCGGTGGGACACCGCTTGCCCCAGCACGGCGAGCAGTCGACCTGCGCCTGCAGGCGGCGGTGGGCTGGACCGCGCGGGCCGTTGCGTGCCGACGGGTTCGGGCCATAGAGACTCACCGTCGGCGTCCCCACCGCCCAGGCGATGTGGGTGGGGCCGGTGTCGCCGCCCACGGCGAGGCGACAAGAGGCGAGGCGTGTGGCGAGGTCCGCGAGGCTGCCGCGTGGCGGGACGGTGGCGCCGGTGCCGATCCCCGCAGCGATCGCCTCGGCACGGCCCCGCTCCGCCTCATCACCCCACGGCAAGACCACCGCGAGCCCCTGCTCCGCGAGCCACCGGCCCAGAGCGACGAAAAATTTCACCGGCCACAGCTTGGTCTCCCAGCTCGCCCCGTTGATCAGCGCCGCACAGGGGGCCTCCTCCGTGGCGGCCGGGGCTATCCGCAGGTAGGGCGGCTCGGGAGGCGCCCAGTCGACCCCGAGGGCGTGGGCAACGACCCCACCCACCTGGTCGACGACGTGGTCCGCCGCGACGGGTGCCTGCTCGCCGATGAGCCAGGTGTTCGACCACTCGCGACACAGCGGCCGCGGCAACCCCACCCGCCGGCGGGCGCGGGCGAGCCGTGCCACCACGCCGCTCTTGGTGTTCCCTTGCAGGTCGAGGACCAGGTCGAAGGGGGCACCGAGCCGCCGCCGCAGGTCGCGCACCGCCGCCCCCACCGCCCCCAGCCGGCCGGCGCGCAGGTCGGCACGGAGCACCCGAGTGTCGATGGGAACCACCTCATCGATCCCCTGTCCCTCCAGGATCCCCGCCACCCGCCGCTCCACCACCCAGGTGATCCGGACACCGGGCCGCTCCGCCTGCAGAAGGCGCACCGCCGGCAGGGCGTGGACCACGTCGCCGAGGGCGGAGAGCTTGACGATCAGGCAGCGCATGGGGATGGAGGGGGAGGGACTGGCGGTACGGTGCCACAGGCGGGGCGGTCGGAGCACCGGCCGGAGAGGGGGTGGATCGTCGGCTGGATGGCTCGCGCAGAGACCGGGAGGGCAGACCGGTCATCTTCCAGTCTTGGAAGCCCGGCCCGGTTGCATTGCGTGCAGGGAGTGGACATACCATATAAGCTATAGTACAGATAGGTCATGTGGGAGGTCTACGAGCACCGAAGAGTTGGACGGCGTCTCTCCGGCCTTCCCGTCGAGGTGCTCAAGCGATACGAGAAGTGGAAGGACATCGTGGCGATCTCGGGGCCAAGTGGACTGCGGCTGATCAAAGGCTTTCACGACGAGGGGTTGCGTGGAGAGTGGAAGGGCTATCGATCCTCGCGTCTCGGGCTCCAGTTTCGCGTGATCTACAAGATTGTCGCCCAACAGATCCTTGTTCAGGTGATCGACATCACTGCACACGACTACCGGAGGCCGTGAGATGAAAGAGTTTCGTCGCGCACAGAAACGGATCGACGTCTCGGTCGGCGAGTCGGTGAGGATCCTCCGTGAGCTTCAGGGGATGAGCCAGAACGACCTGTCGAAGGCTACGGGGATCGCCCAGTCGACGGTCTCGGCGATCGAGAACGACCGGGTCAAGCTCGGGGTCGAGCGGGCAAAGGTGATCGCCAGGGCCCTCAAGTGCCATCCGGCAGTCCTCGTCTTCCCCGGCTGGGAGATCCGCGAGCGATCCGCTGCGTGAATCGAGCGGCCTGTCGGACTCTGGCGATCATCGCCGGGGAAAGGAAACGGGAGGGGACGTACTTCCGCTATTTCCATTACCCGAAAAGACCGCGCCCCGACGGTGATCCCGACAGGAACGGAAATATCGGAAGTGCGTCCCCTGGGCCTGGCACACGGCGTTTGGTTTGATCCTCCGCCACCCCTACCTTCACCCAAGTAATTCGAGGGGCGATCACTACGCCCACCCGTTCACTCCACTCCCGAGGAAGACCCCATGGCCGATCCCGTCATTGTCGCGAAGAAGCCCCTGGTGCTGGAACTCGACCCCGGCACCTACCACTGGTGCGCCTGCGGCCGCTCCCAGGACCAGCCGTACTGCGACGGCTCCCACAAGGGGACCGGCATCTCCCCGGTCGCATTCAAGGTTGAGCAGCGCGAGAAGGTGTGGCTCTGCCAGTGCAGACACACCAAGACGCCGCCCTACTGCGACGGCAGCCACAAGAGCCTGTAGAGGCCGTCCCACCCACCCACCTCCGCCACGGAGATCTGCCATGCGCCCGCTGCTCGAAGTCGCCGCCGCCGTCGAGGTCCCGGAGGGAGACGGGGTCACCGTACGCCGCCTCATGCCGGTGGCCGGGCGGCTGAGCTTCGACCCCTTCGTCCTGTGGGACCACTTCGACATCGCCGGCGGCGGCTTCCCCGACCACCCGCACCGCGGCTTCGAGGCGATCACCTACCTCTTCGACGGGGGCATGCGCCACGCGGACGACCTCGGCAACCGGGGCACGGTGGGGGCGGGCGGAGCGCAGCGGTTCACCGCCGGCAGGGGCATCGTCCACTCGGAGTTTCCCGACGGCCGCGCCCACGGTGTGCAGCTCTGGATCAACCTGCCGCAGCGGCTGAAGGGGCTCGACCCCGACTACCAGCAGCTCCAGGCGACCGAGCTCCCCGAGGAGGAGGGGGACGGCGTCGTGGTGCGCACGATCGTTGGCGACGGCTCCCCCCTCACCCTCCACACGGAGGTGACCTACCTCGACCTCCGTCTCGCCGCAGGAGGCCGCTTTTTCCGCGCCGTCCCGGAGGGCCACCGTGGCCTCCTCTACGGGGTAGGAGGCGAGGCGGAGGTGGAGGGGCAGCGGCTCGGTGCGGGCGACGCCTGCTTCGTGGAGGCTGTCGACGGGCTCACCATCACGACCACCGCGGGTGCTCATCTCCTCTGGTGTGTCGGTCGCCCCCACGGCGAGCCGATCCACCAGCACGGGCCGTACGTCGACTGAGCCTCGCCCTCACCCCTCCGCCAGCAGCCCCTCGGCCTCGCGGATCACCCAGGCCGGGGGCACCTCCCCCGCGGCGATTCAGGCCCGACGGGCCTGCCGCGCATCGCGCGGGTAGGAGGGGGTTGTACCCCCGATTCCGCGCCAACGGTGCGGCGGGCCGCCTCCGGCGGCCCAGGGTCGCGGGTACAACCCGCTCCTACCCACCCAGCATCCCCTCAGCCTCGCGGATCACCCAGTCGGGGGTCACCTGGGTCATGCAGCGGTGGTCGATCGGGCAGACCCGGTGCTTGCACGGGGCGCACTCTACGTTCGCGCAGAGCTGGCGCACCCGCGGGTAGTCGGTGGCGGCGTAGGCCACCGGGGTGGAGCCGAAGATGGTGACCACCGGCAGGCCGAAGGCGATGGCGTACTGGATCGGCCCCGAGTCGTTACCCACGAAGAGGTCGCAGCGGGCGATGAGCCCCTTGAGATTCTTCAGGGTGACCCCGGCGCCGATCACGGTGAGCGGTGTGCCCGCCATGAGGGCGGTGATCTCCTCGACGATCCGCTCCTCGCCCGGACCGGAGAAGAGGACGACGCGACCACCGCGCTCACGGATGAAGTGGTCGGCGGTAGCGGCGTAGTAGTCGGCGCGCCAGCACTTGGCCGCGCCGTAGGCGGCGCCCGGGTTCATCCCCACGACAAGATCGCCCTCCGCCACCCCGCGTTCGGCGTAGAACTGTTCGGCAAAGGCACGGTCATCCGCGCCGAGGAAGAGCTCGACGCGGGTGTCCGCCACCTCCAGGCCGGCGGCGCGGGCGAGTGCCAGGTAGTACTCCTTGATCGGCACCACCCCGCCGGCGACCGCCGGCCGCGGCACCGGCAAGGGGTCGGTGAGCAACAGCCGCCGGCCGTCGCGGTCGTAGCCGATGCGCCGCCCGACCCGACCGAGCCAGAAGAGGGTCGCGGAGGAGAGGGAGTTGGTGAGCAGGTAGCCAATGTCGAACCGTGCCCGCCGAATCTCGGCCGCGGCGCGCCAGAAGGGGGCGGGGCGGTGGAGCTCGCGCCGCGACGGTAGGGGCAGGAAGGCGTCGAACCACGGTGAGTCGGCGAGGATCCCGAGGGTCCCGCCGAGCCCGATGCCGGTGATGTGCGCCTCGGGATGGGCATGACGCAGGCCGCGGTAGAAGGGGGTGGCGAGACCGATGTCCCCCACCCAGTTCGGGATCCGCACGGCGATGCAGTGCGAGGCGGTGGCTGGGGTACGGGTCACGATCTCCCTTACTCGATGAAGAGCGGCGGAAGCCACCCCTCCGGGACCGGCTTGCCGAGCATGACGCAGCAGGTGGCGGCGATGTGGCCCAGCCCCGGGGTCACCCCCGCCCGCTCCTCGCCCTCGGGCCGGCGGAGGCGGTACGGCGAGGAGGCGGTCTCAATGCCGGGGTCAAAGCAGATGCACGGCACCGGGTTGAGGGAGTGCTTGGTGGAGATCTCCTCCTCGCCCCGCTTGTTGAGGATCACCATCTCGTCCGCGTTGCCGTGGTCGGCGAGGACCAGGGCGCAGCCGCCGGCCCGCTCCACCGCCGTAAGCACCCGGCCCAGGGCCGTGTCCGCCGCCTCCGCCGCCACCTTGGCGGCGGTGAAGTCGCCCGTGTGGCCCACCATGTCGGCGTTGGCGAAGTTGATCAGGCCGAAGTCGAAACGGCCCGAACCGATGAGCCCCTCCGCGGCGTCGGCGATCTCTGCCGCCTTCATCGCCGGGGCGTCGGCAAAGGAGTCGATCTTGTCCGAGTCGATGAGCACGTACTCCTCCCGCTCGGCGTCCAGCGGCTCGCGCCGGCCGCCGTTGAAGAAGAAGGTGACGTGCGGGTACTTCTGGGTCTCGGTGAGGCGAAACTGGCTGAGCCCCCACTCCACCACTCGCTCACCGAGCGGCCGCTCCACCCGCGCCGGCCCCATCACCACCCTGCGCGGCAAGTAATGGTCCTCGTCGTAGACCATCATCCCGGCGTAGAGGCAGTCGGGCCGCCGGCCGCGGTCGAAGCCGTCGAAGTCGTCGAGCTCGAACGCCTGGGTGATCTCCACCGCCCGGTCGGCGCGGAAGTTCATGAACAGGACCGCGTCGCCGTCCGCCACCGGTCCCACCGGGGCGCCCTGCTCGTCGACGATGACGAAGCCGGGGAGGTCCTGGTCGATGATCTCCGGATCGCCCTCCCGGAAGTGGCGGACCGCCGCCTCGATGGAGGAAAAGCGGTTCGGGCTCTCACCATGGACGTGGCACGCCCACCCCGCCGCCACCTTCGGCCAGGTGCGGTCACGGTCCATGGTGATCTTCTCGCGTCCGCCGCCGGAGGCGATCCGATAGTCGCGGTCGCCCTTGGCGTTGATCTCCGCGAAGAGGGTCTCGATGCGCGCCGTATAGTCGAGGGCCGACTGGATCCCCACGTCGCGGCCGTCGAGCAGGGCGTGGAGGCGCAGCCTCGCCACCCCGGAGCGATCCGCGTGGCGGGCCACCGCCTCGAAGTGGTCGATGTGGGAGTGGATGTTGCCGTCGGAGAGCAGCCCCATGAGGTGCAAGGTGTGGCCGGCGCGGCCGCGCTCGATCAGCTCGGCGAGAACCTCGCTCTCATAAAAGGAGCCATCCTCGATCGCCTTGAAAATGCGCGTCGGCCCCTGATCGAGGATCCGCCCCGCCCCCATGGTGAGGTGGCCCACCTCGCTGCCGCCCAGGTCGCGGCGACCCGGCAACCCGACGTGAAAGCCGCAGGTCATCAGGGTGGTGTGGGGGAAGGTTGCCCACAGGCGATCCATGACCGGCGTCGTGGCCTGGGCAACGGCGTCCCACGCCGGGTGGGCGCCGATCCCCCAGCCGTCGAGGACAATGAGCACAACCGGCCGGCGGCCGGCAAAGTGGCGGCAAAGCGGTTCGAGGTCCATCGCCGCAGGGTACGGAGAGTGGTCGATACAGTCACCCGGCAGGTAGGGAAGATCCAACGCAAAGGGGTGAGGAGGAATGGTGTCTCCAACAATGAGACGGGAAGGCCATACCGAGTGGGAATTCAACGCAGAGGCGCGGGGGCGCAGAGGGGCGCCACCGAGGGATCGCGTCACTGGCGCCACAACGAAGACCTAGTGGCCGTATGGAATGTATCTTCACCATGAAGAGCATGAAGGATCGGGATCGGCCACCCTTCATGTCCTTCATGCTCTTCATGGTGCAAACACCGTTCGCCGGGAGGTGCTCGTACCCCGCT
>CAZRGD010000094.1:0-2931 GCA_964599505.1 uncultured Nitrospirota bacterium
AGTCGTGCTTTTTCGAGGATGGTGTAGCCTCGAAGGCGGCGCCGCGGCGGTACGGCGCTGCATCCCATGAGACCCCACACGGAGGCAGAACATGAGCCAGCTCCCCGATCCCCCCAGCCGGTACACCCAGTTCATCGAGCAGTTCCCGAAGCTCGGGGAGGCGTGGCAGCAGATCGCCGAGGCGGGGCGCGAGGGGCCGCTCGATGCGCGCACCGCGCGCCTGGTGAAGCTTGCCGTCGCGATCGGCGCCCTGCGTCAGGGACCGGTCCACGCCAGCGCCCGCAAGGCGCGCGCCATGGGGATCTCCGAGGAGGAGCTGGCGCAGGTGGTCGCCCTGAGCGCCGGGACCCTCGGCCTGCCGTCCGCGGTGGCCGCCTTCTCCTGGCTCCAGGACGACGCCGGCGAGTAAACGGAAGGATTGCCATGGATGAGATCAGCCACGAGCAGTGCCTGCGGATCAAGGGGAAGGACGGTCCCTTCGGCTTCCTCAGCGAGGAGGAGATCGAGGCGTTGCCGTGCTTCTTCGACCTCCGGCAGGTAGAGGCGGGGGAGACGGTGTGGGAGGAGGGGGAGGTGTGTGACTACCTCGCCTTTGTCCTCTCCGGCACGGTCGAGGCGCAGAAGAGTGTGGAGTTCGGGAAACGGATGATCGCGGGCATCTACCGGCAGCGTTCGATGGTGGGGGCGGCGTGCATCCTCGATGGGAAGTCACGTGTGGCCACCGTGGTGGCGACGGAGGCGAGCGAGCTCATCACCCTCTCTCGTGATCACCTCGATGCGCTGATCGAGAGCCAGCCGAAGCTGGCGGCGAAGCTCCTGAAGGGGATCCTCGCCCTCGTCTCCCTGCGCCTGCGAAAGGCGATGGAGCGGCTGACCCAGGTCTTTTGAGTGGTGGTCCCGTCGCCCTGCCTCCCTCTCTCCGAGGATCAGCGAAAACAGTATTCGACGCGCAGTCTCCCCCTTACGCCGTGGGAACACGAAAGCACGAAAGGGGGAAAACACGAAAGACAACCGCTTGAATTCTTTCGTGTTTTTAAGATTTCGTGTTTTCGTGTTCCCTTTCCTCGTTCCTGCATGGACGCACCGACTTTCTCATCGATCCCGATTTTCGCTGACCCACTCCATGGCTGATCGATCTCCCCACCGTGGCCCCCGCCCCCATGTGGGGGCGGGGGACGAGCAGGCGTCGCCGGCGGCGGTGCGCCGCCTTACTCGCGCATTCCGGACCCTGAGCTCGGGCAACGAGGCGATGCTCCACGCGGGCGGCGAGGAGGCGCTCCTGGTCACCATGTGCCGGGTGATCGTGGCGGAGGGGGGGTACGAGATCCTCAAGGGGATCGAGTTCCCGTGGCCGGTGGCGGAGACGGTGCGCCAGCACCACGAGCGCCTCGACGGCTCCGGCTACCCGCGCGGGCTGCGCGGCGACGCGATCTTGCCGGAGGCGCGGATCGTGGCGGTGGCGGACGTGGTGGAGGCGATGGCCTCCCTGCGTCCGTACCGCGCCGGTCTTGGCATCGAAGCGGCGGTGGCGGAGGTCCGCGGCCACCGCGGGAGCTGGTTCGACCCCGAGGTGATGGACGCCTGCTGTACCGCCCTGCAGGAGGGGGAGTGGACGCCGTAAGGGCCTATCTCGCCACCACCCCCTTGATGCCACCGCTGGTGAGGAGCATGACGTCTTTGAGCACCAGCAGGGGGTCGACACCGTGGACCGTGGTCAGGTAGCGCGGCCGCCACTCGGGGGCGAACTTCTCTTTGAACCGGCGTAGCCCCTCGAAGTTGTAGAAGTGGCCCGCGTGGCGATAGAGGAAGGCGCCGAGGCGGTTCCACGCCGGCTGGTTGGGATGCGGGCTGAGGCCCGAGAGGGGCGCCATCCCGAGGCTCAGCTCGCGGTAGCCCTGCGACTGGAGCGCCAGCATGAGCTGGGTGAAGAGGAGCTCCATGGTGAAGGGCGAGGAGCCGGGGAGGTAGCGCATGAGGTCGATGGTCGCCTGCCGTCGCGTGTCGGTGGTGAAGAGGTTGGCGAAGGCGGTGATCGCGCCGTGCTCGCGGACGACCGCGAGGGGAAAGCGGCGCAGGTAGTCGGGGCGGAAGGTGCCGAGGGAGAACCCCTTCTCGCGGCTCTTCTTCTCCCGCAGCCACGCCTCGGAGACGGTGGCGAGGGCCTCCATGAGGGGCTCACTCTCGCCGCGCGGGACGATCTCGAAGGTCAGCCCATCACGCTCCCCGCGGCTGAGGGCGTAGCGGAGGTGTTTGCGCTCCTTTCCCTCGGTGGTGAATTCGGCCAGGGAGACCACCGCCTCCTCTCCCAGCTTGCTCACCGTAAAGCCGGCGTCCACGTACAGGGGGAGCTGGCTCGCGGCCACCTGGTAGAAGGCGGCGCGACCGTTTTGCCGATCCGCGAGCTCCTCCAACTCCCAGACCAGCTCCGCCGCCTCCTCCCCCTTCCCGATGGGACCGCGCAGGGAAATCCAGCTTCGTCCCTGGACGCCGTACATCAGGAAGCTCTCCTGTGAGCGCGAGAAGAGGACCGTCTTGTCTCCGAGGAGGACGTAGTTGGCGTCCGGGTCGTGTTGATCTCGGAGGATCGCCTCGGCCCGTTCGAGGACTTCAATCGACGGCGACGATGGACGCGGGCGTGGGGGTCGCAGGGCTATCGCGAAGAGGAAGACGGTGAGCGTCGCCGCCCCCATGAGCTCGGCACGCAGGGCGCGGGAGGCGTGGGCGTCAAAGGCAAAGCGCCACCATAGGTCGTTGGCGTAGGGGACGCTCTTGTGGGCGAAGAAGAGGAGCGCCGTCATCGCCGCAGCGATGGCGACCGCGAGGATCATCCAGTCGATGGAGAGCACCTGCTCCGAGAGGCGTGATTTGCGGTAGAACTCGCGGTGGCAGGCGGCGAGCAGGGCGACGAGGAGGAGGAGGAAGAGGGCGAGG
>CAZRGD010000094.1:3031-8106 GCA_964599505.1 uncultured Nitrospirota bacterium
GAGGAGGAAGAGGGCGAGGACGAAGGGCACCAGGTAGTAGATGGCGCGGTAGCCGAGGAGCGCCGCGGCGACGGGGCCGGACGGCAGGTAGTGGCCGAGGGCCACCAAGAGGACCCCTTCGAAGACGCCGAGGCCACCGGGAACATTGCTCAAAACTCCCGCGACGGCGGCGATCGCAAAGAGGGCGATAAAGGGGACGAAGGGGATCGCGCCGGATGGCAGGAGGGCGTAGAGGACGATTCCGGCGCAAATGATGTCGGCGGTGGAGAAGAGGACCTGGGCGCCGAGGAGCGGTGTGCTGGGGAGTCGAAAGGACCACCGCCCAAGGGTGAGTTGCTTCGCCTTGCGGCTGCCGGCGAGCAACAGGGTGGACGCCACTGCCAACAGGGCAATCGCCGTGGCCTGGACCACGGTCGCGGAGAGAGGAACCAACGTGGTGACGGTCTCCGGCGCGATGATCGCCGCACCGAGGCCGACCACCGCGACCCCGAGGGCGAAGGAGACGCCGCAGAAGAGGGAGATCCGGGTGATCTCTCCGGCGTCGAGGCCGACGGCGGAGTAGATGCGGTAGCGAACCGCGCCGCCCGAGACGACCCCGAGGCCAATGGTGTTGCCGAGGGCGAAGCCGCAGAAGGAGGCGAGGGCCATGCGGTGCCACGGGACCTCGCGGCCCACATACCGGAGTGCCGACCAGTCGTAGCCATTCAGGGCGAGGTAGCTCGCCGCGGTGGCGGCGAAGGCGACCGCCACGGCACCGGGGGGCAGCGCCCGGAACTGGGCGATCACCTCCGTGTAGCGCACCTCTTCCAACAGACGCCGCAGGGCGTAGAGCGCCACCACGAAGAGGAGGGCGATGGCGATGCGTGGCGCGGCGTGGCGGAGGGCTGGGGAGATCTTCATGCGATGGGCCGCGGGCGCGTTGGGCGTCGCCCGGCGGAGGGCAGAGATCGCCGCCCCTCGGTCTCGGGGATGGCTACCGGATTACCACGAAGAAGGCGCCGTTGCCGCGGCGGACGTTGAGTAGCAGACCGCCCCGTCCTCTTTTCACCGCCGCATGGGCCTCCTCCACTGTGTGGACCGGCTGGCGGTTGACGGAGACGATGATGTCGCCGCGGCGCAGCCCCGCCATCCACGCGGGGCTACCCCGCTCGACCTTGAGGATGGCGATCCCCTCCACCTGTCCGGCCAGGGGATGGTCCGCAGGGATCGGCCCGACGGTGGCGCCGGTGAGGCGCTTGCTCAGGTGCTCGCCGGCGGCGGCCTCGTGGGAGGGCTCGGCGATCGTCGCACGCACCGTGCGGTGGCGGCCGTCGCGCACCACTTCCAGCTTCACGGTGGTCCCTACCCGCAGGAGGCCGATGGCGTTGCGCAGCGCCGCGGCGCTGTGGACAGGCTTGCCGTTCACCGCCACCACCACGTCTCCCTGGCGCAGCCCCGACCTGGCCGCCGGCGACCCCTTGGTCACCTGGGCGACCAGCGCGCCTTCGTGGAGATCGATGTCGAAGGCGTCCGCCAGCTCCGGGGTGATGTCCTGGATGAGGACGCCGAGCTGGCCCCGGCGCACCTCGCCGTACTCGATGAGCTGTCCCATGACCAGGCGCGCCATGTGGCTCGGGATGGCGAAGCCGATGCCGACGTTGCCGCCCCCCGGGCCGACGATCGCGGTGTTGATCCCCACCAGCTCGCCGCGCAGGTCCACCAGGGCGCCGCCGGAGTTGCCCGGGTTGATCGAGGCGTCGGTCTGGATGAAGTTCTCGTACCGCTCGATTCCCAGCCCCGAGCGGCCCAGGGCCGAGACGATCCCCGAGGTCACCGTCTGCCCGAGGCCAAAGGGGTTGCCGATGGCCACCACGTAGTCGCCGACCCGCAGCTTGTTCGAGTCACCGATGGGCAACGCCGTGAGCCCCTTGGCCTGGATGTGGAGGACCGCGATGTCCGCCTTCGGGTCGGTGCCGATGAGCTTCGCCTTGAAGCTGCGGCCGTCGCGCAGGGTGACGGTGATGCGGTCGGCGTGCTCGATCACGTGGTTGTTGGTGAGGATGGTTCCCTTCTCCGCGTTGACCACCACGCCCGAGCCGAGCGCCTGGCGCACCTGCTCCCGTGGCTGCGCAGGGACCTCGAAGAAGTGGCGGAAAAAGGGGTCGTTGAACAGGGGATTCTGCTGGAGTCGTACCCTCGACTCGGTGGAGATATTCACCACTGCCGGCATCACCTGCTTGAGCATCGGGGCGAGCGACGGGACCGGTGTGCCACCGGCACCGGGCAGATCGGCCCACGCCGGTATCACCCCTGGGCCGGGGATGAGGAGGATGGCGACTGCCACCGCTGCCACCACCCATCCACCTACCTGTCGTCGAGCCGAAATCACCTGTACCACCCTTTGTCGCCGCGGTTGTAGATCCATCGTCATGCTCCTGTCAGTGCAGGGTTCACACCTCCCGCACCCCTGGGCCCGCCGGCCTTCGGGGGGGAGGACGCAGATCGAGAATTGATTTTTGCGCGAGCCTTAGGATGGGGTCGTAATCCGGCGTTGGCTACCCCCATCGATCCTCCAGATTGTTTTACCGGGCAAACAAAACGCCCTTCCTTCGCATGAAGTCCTCACGGAGCAGGATGCTCCATCAGGGCTGAGGAGGGCGTAGGCGCGTCGTCCCCCCTTGAAGAGGGAGTCGAGCGGACGGGCGGCGTGCGAGCAGTCGCCGGTGGCGACCACGGGCGGGGCAAATCGCGAATGGTCGCGAATCAGAGGTCAAACCGGGAGATGATCAAGCTGCGATCGATCTCCATTGGAGCTCAGTTGAGCGGCTCGATATGGACCTCATAGCTGGTGATCACACGGTTCAGCTCTTCGTGGTTGCGAATCGCATTTTCGATCTTTTTCGCACGGGAGACGGAGTCATGCACCGTGATATGGGCGACGCCATCGATGATCTGGCACTTCACCCGCGGGTAGCTCTTCACCAGGAGAGACTCCACCCGAGCACAGAGCAAGAGCTCCTCGAGCAGCGCCTTGGTCTCCGGAGTGACCTGGAAACAGGGACGGTTCGCGGTGTAGGTGATGATGTGTGCCGCACCCTCGATGGACATACACTCGCCGTTGATGACCAAGTCGTAGAGGTGGGCGTCGAAGGTATTGGTCCCGTGAAGGAAGGTTGCCCAGCGCCGGCGCGCTTTGCCGTTCTTGGCGATCAGAGCACGCGCCTCCTCTTCCGAGATGTTGTTGCGCTCCATCTCCTCTTTCACCCACTGCTCCCGGTTGGCGATGAAGCGGACCTTCAGGATGTGGGGGACTCCCTTGAAAAAGAAATGACCTGCAAGACCGTGGTAGATCACGTTGTCCTTCTGCACAGCCTCCAGAATCTTGAAGCGGATGTAGGCGAGATAGCGCTCCTTCCCGTAGGTCATCTTTTCAATGATAGAAGGTGCGTCACTCAGGGCAGAGATAAGCTTTGCCTCGGGGATATTGAACTCTTTAGATGCCTCAAGGAGGAGGCCTCTTGCAATGCAAGTGGCGTCCAAATTATTGGCAACTTTTTCCGCAAGCTCTTTTCGCTGATGAAAGGATGCGCTTGAGATCGTAATGATGGACATTTGAGCCTCCTAATGTATGTCTTGTTTCGAGCCTGAATGCTCAATCTAAAAGTATTATTAACGTCATTAATATTTCGCCAAGTATGAATCTCGAAAGATATCGTGTCAAGATGATGCGCTTGTCGAGTTGCCATCCGCGTGGAGTGTGTCGAGGGGGCATTGGCTTCATGGTTGTCCCCTCGGTTGCCTTTCCCTGACGATCTCCCCGCAGTGGCCTTACGGAGTGATAAGCCAAAGCCCGATGAGCGCCAGAATGGAGCACAGGGTCAACAGGAGGCTGAATAGCTTGACCAGGTTTAGAGGAATTGTCTTGACGTCGAGGTGGGCCATGGCCACATGTAGGTGCTCATAACGCCACCCCGAGAGCAAGAATGCGCCGGCGCTGAAGGAGATCAGGATCATCGCCAGGATCCGGATACTCCAGAGGGGCATGGTGTTCAGCATGAGCCGGGCAAGACCCAGCCCCGCGGCAAGGGCGGCGAGACCTGTCCGGATCCACGCGGCATAGGTCCTCTCATTGGCGAGGACGGTGCGGTCCAGCGCAAGACGGGTCGGGTCAGGGGGAGGGGGCATGGGCATTGAAGGGTACGTTGGGCTCGTCGAGCGCGCCGTACGTGCCTGAAGGGCGGAAGCGCCGGCAGTATAGACGAACGAGAGGGAGGGGTGATGGCTCTGCCAAATGGCTCCACGCCGAATGAACCCTAGAATAAATAGGTGGCTCATTGTTAGTACGCTAAGAGTTATCGGGGTGCCGCCATGTCCTCAAATCCACCACTAGATCCCCGTGAGAGCCTCGGCTTTCACTGTGCCCTCACCTTCCGCGCCTTCACCGCCGCCTTGGAGCGGCGGCTGGTGGGCAGTGGAGTGAGCCCGACCCAGTTCGCGGCCCTGGCCCACCTGATCGCCCTGGGTCCCATGGCCCAGGCGTCACTCGCTGGCCACCTGGCGATCACCCCTGCCTCGGCGGTGCGCCTGGTGGACCGGATGGAGCGCGATGGCTGGGTGGTGCGGGAGGCGGATCCGGCGGACCGGCGGGTGAAGCGGGTCGTCCCCACCGCCGAGGCGCGGCGGGCCTGGGGGCGGATCTCCCGCCACGGCAGAGCGGTGGTGGACGAGGCGCATGCGGGTATCGAGGCGGCGGAGATCGCCCGGGTGATGAAGCTCCTCGCCCGGGTTCGGGCAAACCTGGGGGCGTGAGATGGTGAGCAGGTCAATGGTTGGCAGGGGGGGGACGAGATTGATGGAGTCAGGTACATGTGAGATCGGCGTCCCCTCTCTCCGCCCAGCGAGCGGTCCCGTAAAGCGTCCCCTTCTTCTTTCCCTCTCTCCGCGGAGCTCCCCGATGAGATGGTTGACCGTCCTTCTCCTCCTCTCCCTGCCCCTCGCCTCGGTGGAGGCGCGGGCGGCGGATGGCGGCCTGACCGCGCTGCCGGCGCCCGTGGAACAGCCGTGCCCTATACCAATCTCCGAGCCCACGAGCACCG
>CAZRGD010000095.1:0-6018 GCA_964599505.1 uncultured Nitrospirota bacterium
TGAACACCGTGGCACCGGTCGGGCATCGTGGTGTCCATGGGAGGTGGGTGGGCAGTTTTTTTCGGAACCGATTTTACAGCGGATTGCGGGACAGGTGGCGGCGCAACCGTCCCAGTCTCGTCGCCAGCTTGCCTCGCAGGTGTGTCGAGGGGTTATGGGTAACGATGAGCCCAGAGGGAGGGGGAGCCGTGCCCCATCACCCTCGCCACGATCGCATCAGTCCGACAGGTTCCTCACCACATTTACTCGGCACGCGCAGCGCGCCGAGTTGAGAGCGAGCTCCTACCGGTCGGCCGCGACGAAGCGATCGCCAAGGTGGCCGGCGACCGCCGCGCGGATCCTCGCCACCTCGGCTGCCCCGTACGGCTCCCCGCCCCCCGCACCCCAGACGACGCCGGGCCAGCAGTCGTCGTCCCTCCGACGGCCGACCACGTGGAGGTGGAGCTGGCTCACCACGTTGCCGATCGCCGCGACGTTGAGCTTGTCCACCGGGAAGAGCGCCCGCACCAAAAGCGACACCTCGTTGACCTGCGCCCACACCACCTGCTGTTCGGCCGCACTCAGATCGCACACCTCCACCGCCTCGGTGGCCGGGACGAGGATGAACCACGGAATCCGGCGGCGATCAAGGAGGAGCAGGCGGCTGGTGCCGAGGCGGCCGAGGAGGTGGCAGTCGGCGGCGAGGTGCGGGTCGAGGGGGAGGTCGTTCATGGATGCAGCCCCTACCCCGCCGGCAGGTCGATGACGAAGCGGGCGCCGCCGCGCGCCGCCGCCTCGTAGGCGAGGGTGCCGCCCTGGGCGTGGACAAAGTTGGCGGCGATGGCGAGCCCCATGCCGGCACCGCGGCCCGGCGCCTTGGTGGTGAAGAAGGGCTCGAACGCCTCCGCCACCTGGTCCGCAGGGATGCCCTGGCCGTCGTCCTCCACCCACAGGCAGACCCGCTCGCCGCGCGCCTCGGCGCCGACGCGCACCACACCGCCGGCGGCGGTGGCGTCGAGGCCGTTGGTCACCAGGTTCACCAGCGCCTGCTGGAGCTGGGTGGGGAGGACGGTGGCGCGCACCCGCGCCGCTACCGACAGACGAAGCTCCTTATCCTCCTGGCGTGCCCGCGGCCGGAGGAGCTCCAGGGTCTCCTCCAGGAAGGGGGCGAGCTCGGTCGATTCGGGACGGGCGGGCCGCCGGCGGGAGAAGTCGAGGAGGGCATCGATGATCCGCTTACACCGCCCCACCTGCGAGTGGATGATCTCCAGAGGGCGCTGCGCCTCCTCCTCGCCGTCGAGGGCGCGGCGGAGCTCCTCAGCGCTGGCGCCGATGATCCCGAGGGGGTTGTTGATCTCGTGCGCCACCGAGGCGGCGAGCTTGCCGATCGCCGCCATCTTCTCCGCCTGGACCACCTGCTCCTGCGCCTGCTTGAGGGCGGTGGTGCGCTCCGCCACCCGCGCCTCCAGGGTCTGCGCCCACGAGGCAAGCTCGCGATTTTTCGCCTCCACCTCCTCGCGGGTACCACGCAGCCGCGCCAACATCCGGTTGCGGGTACGCATGATCTCGCCAATCTCGGTCAGGGGGATCTCGTCCTCGGGGATGATCTTCTCACCGCCGCCGCCGCTCGCCACGTTGGCGGCGACGATCCGTTCGACCGGTCGGAGCACCGCTCGCACGAGATAGAGGAGGACGATGAGGGCGGTGAAGCCGCAGATCAAAAGGACCATCCCGAGGGTCCTGAGGACGTAGTGAAGAGTGGCGCGGGCGATCGCATCGGCCGGTTTCACCACCGCCACGCACCCCACCGGGGTGTCGTGATAGATGAGACGGAGGAGAAGAAAACAGCGGCCGCTCGCCTCCTGCCCCCGCTCCACCCGATCGCCGCGACCCAAGAGGGCGACCACCGCCCGACCGAGCCGCGGATCCGGATCGGTACCGGCCACCGCCCGGCCGGCCGGGTCGTAGATGGTTACGTGCGAGCACATCACCTCGGGCAGGCCGGGAACCGCACCGTGGGCGAGGGCGGTGGCGAGCGCCGGCGCCGCCTCCCACGCCGCCGCCTCCGCCTCGGCGAAGAAGCGGCGGCGCATCTCGGCGCGGTCGTGGAGGGTGGTGGGGATGAGGATTACCCCCTCGATGGCGACGATCGCCACCACCATCACCGCGACGATACGCACCAGAAGCCGCCGGTGCGGCGGGAGGGGGGCAGCGGCGAGAGGCATGGGGGACTGTAGTAGGCAGAGGGCAGAGGGCAGTCCTAAACCTGGAAGGCGGGGCAAGAGTATCCATTCAAGGCGTGGAAACCAGCCAACCACGACTGCAGACCACCCCAAAGAGACGCCGGTCTTCCGCGAGACCACCGACTGCCTACCGCCTACTGCCCTCTGTCTACTGGCGCGCGCAGCGGGCCCCCTACCAGCTCACGTTCACCCGCGCCTTCTCACCCCACCGGTTGAGGTAGAAGAGGTGACCGTTGTCGCGGCCGAAGCGGTAGAGGTCGGCGGTGAGGCGGACGTCGTCGGTGCAGTAGCGGATCAGCTTCTCCCACTCGCCGCTCCGGTACCACTCGATCGCCTCCAGGCCGTGGCCCGATTTGTGGCTGCCGAGGGTCGCCGCCGCCACCTTGTCGAGGCTCACCCGGTAGCCGAGCTCACGGTGGATCTCCTGCAGGATGTCGAGGGAGGCGAGCCGCTTGAGGTTGCGGTCGGTGTAGGCGCCCAGCACCGCGTAGTCGAAGCCGAGGGTGTTGAACCCCACCACCCGCTTGGCGGCAAAGAGGTCCTCCACCAGCGCCCCCATCTCCGCCTCGCGGTAGCTGGTGTAGGTACCGTGGTCGAGGTTGCCCACCACCGCCACCGACACCTTCAGCTTGTCCATGTTGCCGCGCCCCCCCACCTCCTCGAAGGAGTGCTGCGTCTCCAGGTCGAAGGCGACCACGCAGCCGGTGGTGGCACGGCGGGTGTCGTCAGCGTCGTCGATGAACATGTCGAGCTGCATGGAGACTCCGGGAGTGGTGGATGGGGATCGCGGGCAGCGGCCATGATGCCGGTCGAGGTGATCCCGGACAAATCGACCGCCGTTTTTTTGCCACCCACCACCGCCGGTGGTAGCGTAACCAGCCATGGTTCAACGTAAATCTCTCCCCGTACACCGGGTCGCGGTGGTGGGCGCGGGAAGTTGTGACGAGGCCGAGACGCAGACGGCGGAGGAGGTCGGGGGGGCGATCGCCGGCCGCGGCTGGGTCCTCTACACCGGTGGCCTCGGCGGGGTAATGGAGGCGGCGAGCCGCGGTGCGGCCGAGGCGGGCGGCCGGGTGGTCGGGCTTCTCCCCGGAACCGACCCGGCGGAGGCGAACCAATATGTGGAGATCCCCGTCGCCACCGGCATGGGCCATGGGCGCAACGTCATCCTGGTCCAGTCGGTGGACGCGGTGGTGGCGGTGGGGGGCGGCCACGGCACCCTCTCGGAGATCGCCATCGCGGCGAAGATCGGCCGGCCGGTGGTCGGGCTCCATACCTGGGAGATCGACGGTGTCGAGCCGGCCGCCTCGCCGGCGGCGGCGATCGCCCGCATCGCCGGTGAGGAGGTCCCGCCTCCACACCGCGCCACCCCGCCGGCGTCCACGCCGGCGACCGACCCGGAGGAGACCGGCGATCCCCTGCGCCGCCGGCTCGCATCCCTCGCCGCCGCCCTGCCGACCGGCGAGGGTGAGGCGGTGGCCACCGCCATCGCCCACTTCGACGGTAGCGAGCAGGCCTTCCTCGGGATCGTCCGCAGGCTCGGCCGCTACCACGACGCCCTCGGTCCCGACGCCCTCCACCAACTCGCCGACCTTCACCACCTCTTTGCTACTCAGCCCAAGGATTAGTCCGTGCCCGAGACCACCCCATTAATTGCCGAAGAGGGGCCGTTCGTCGCCCTCGTCCAACGTGTTGCCTCCTGTCGTGAGCTGGCCATCGACACCGAGGCGAACTCACTCCACGCCTACCGTGAACAGGTCTGCCTGATCCAGATGACCGCCCGCTTCGACGACGGCTCCCTGGAGAACGCCATCATTGATCCCCTGGCGATCGACGACCTCTCCCCCCTCGGACCGACCCTCGCAGATCCGTCGATCCTCAAGATCCTCCACGGCTCCAGCTACGACATCCTCTGCCTCCGACGCGACTTCGGCTTCCGCCTGTCGCCGGTCTTCGACACGATGGTCGCCGCCCAACTCGTGGGACTTACGCGTTTCGGCCTCGCCGACCTGGTCCGCCACTACTTCGAGGTCAACCTCGACAAGCGGTTCCAGAAATGTGACTGGGGCGCCCGCCCCCTGAGCGACGAGCAGCGCCTCTACGCGATCCTCGACACCTACTACCTCCACGGCCTCTACGACCGGCTGCGCGAAGAGCTCGCCGAGTGCGGTCGCGCCGACCAGATGGCGGAGGAGATGGAGCTCCTGGAAAAGCTGGAGCCGCCGGCGCCGCTGCGCGACATCGACCGGGTACGGCGGATGAAGGGAACGTCGCGCCTCAACGATGCGCAGCTCAAGGTTCTGCTGTGGCTGTGGCGCACCCGCGAACGTCTCGCCGAGGGGATGGGACGGGCCACCTTCAAGGTGATTTCGAATCAAGACCTGCTGCTCCTCGCCTGCGACCAGCCCACTACCAAGTCCGCCCTACGTACCACCCTCGCACCCCGCTCGCCGGCGGCAAACCGCTTTGCCAAGGAGGTCCTGGCGGCGATCTGCGACGGCATGAGCGACGACACGCCGATCCCGGCGCCACCGGCGCGCGCATCCAACGGCCGTCTGACCCGCGCCCAGGAGCGGTGTCTCACCCGCCTGAAGGAGTGGCGCAACCACACCTCCAAGGAGGAGGGGGTGCCGCCGGGAATGGTGGCGAACAACGACCTCCTCCACCACATCGCCCTGGCGGAGCCCGCCGACCGCGACGCCCTCGCCAAGATCGCCTCCATCCGCCGCTGGCAGCTCGAGCGCCACGGTGAGGCGATCTTGAAGATGCTGCAGGACAGTAGAAAGTAGAAGGTAGGAAGTAGAAAGGGGGGGGATGCAGGAGGAAGGGTCGGCGGGTCCGGCGTAGAGTCGGAGTAGCAGCCACGCTGCCAGCGCACCGCGGAAGGTGTTTACGGTGCCGATGCGACACATCCCCGGAATACCTCCCCCCCCTTTCTACCTTCTACTTTCTACCTTCTACTTCCGATTTCTACTTCCGACTTCCATGTCCCGTCTCACCAAGATCACCACCCGCACCGGTGACAGCGGAACCACCTCCCTCGGAGACGGCAGCCGGGTGGCGAAGGACGATGTGCGGATCGAGGCGATCGGGGCGGTGGACGAGCTCAACAGCCAGATCGGCCTGCTCCTCACCGAGACGCTGTCCGCCCCGGTACACGATGGCCTGATCGCCGTCCAGCACGACCTCTTCGACCTCGGCGGCGAGCTTGCCACTCCCGGCTCGGCTCTCCTCACCGCCGCCGCCGTGGCGCGACTGGAGCGGTGGCAGACGGAGGTGAACCACGACCTTCCCCCCCTGAAGGAGTTTCTCCTCCCCGGCGGTAGCCATGGCGCTGCGCTCGCGCACGTGGCGCGCACCGTCTGCCGGCGCGCCGAGCGGCGCCTCGTCGCCCTGCAAAAGAGCGGCGGTCCGGTGGGACCGGAGGCGGCGCGCTACCTCAACCGCCTCTCCGACCTCCTCTTCTGCCTCGCCCGCCACCTCAACCGCGAGGCAGGGATCGACGAGCCGGTGTGGAGCCACGACCGGTCGGGTTGAAAAGAACCGCGCCCCCGCCGACGACCGGTAGGAGCCGGCTCCCGCCGGCGAAACAGGCCCGCAGGGCCTGCCGCGCCTATGGCGCGGATCGGGGGCATGGCCCCCTCCTACCGTAAAGCCGGGAGGTTGGGCAGCGGCGGCGGTGGAAAAACGGTAGGAGCGGGTCGTACCCGCGACCCGCGCCCAGAGGGCGCGCCGCGCTATGCGCGGATCGGGGGCATGGCCCCCTCCTACCGTAAAGCCGGGAGGTTGGGCAGCG
>CAZRGD010000095.1:6118-8073 GCA_964599505.1 uncultured Nitrospirota bacterium
GCGCCCAGAGGGCGCGCCGCGCTATGCGCGGATCGGGGGCATGGCCCCCTCCTACTCGAGGATCAGCGGCAGGACCATCGGCCGCCGCCCCATCTTGCGGTCGAGGAAGCGGCGAACCTTGTTGCGCAGCCGTACCCCCAAGAGCGCCCGTTCGGCGAGGATCTCCTTGTCCAGGGTCGGCAGGAGGTCGACCACCATCTGCTTGATCTCATCGAGGAGATCCTGCGATTCCTCCTCGTAGACAAAGCCACGGGAGATGATGTCGGGCCCGGAGGTCACCTCGCCGGTGGTGTGGTCGACGCCGAGAACCAGCACCAGGGTGCCGTCCTCGGAGAGGAGCCGGCGGTCACGCAGGACCACCTCGCCCACGTCCTCTACCCCCTTGCCGTCGACGAAGCGACGGCCGTGGGTCACCTCGTCGCCGAGGCGAATCCCGCGCGGAGAGAGCTCCACCACTGCGCCGTCCTCCACCACCACCGTGTCCTTCGCCCGGTGGCCGAGGGAGCGGATGAGCTCGCGGTGGGCAACCAGGTGGCGCAGCTCGCCGTGGATCGGGATGAAGTAGCGCGGTCGCACCATCTCATACATCTGGGTCAGCTCCCCCTGGGCGGCGTGGCCGGAGACGTGGACCTCGGAGACCTTGCCGTGGACCACCCGGGCGCCGCGGCGCAGGAGGTGGTTAATCACCCGCGACACCGACCGCTCATTGCCGGGGATCGCCTTCGACGAGAGGATCACCGTGTCGCCCGCCTCCACCGACAGGGTGCGGTGGTCGCCCACCGCCAGGCGGGACAGGGCCGACAGCGGCTCTCCCTGGGAACCGGTGGTCACCACCACCAGCCGCTCGCGGTGAAACTCCGACATGCGCGCCGGCATCACCCTGAGCCCATCGGGGATGTGCAGCAGCCCCAGCTCCAGAGCGATCTCCACGTTGCGCTCCATGGAGCGGCCCATCACCACGATCTTGCGGTGGTGGGCGTCGGCCATCTCGATGATCTGCTGCACCCGCTGGATGTGGGACGAGAAGGTGGCGACGAAGATCATCCCCGACCCGGCGCCCGAGAAGGCGTCGTCGAGCCCCTTGCCCACCTCGCGCTCGGAAAGGGTCCGGCCGGGATTCTCGGCGTTGGTCGAGTCGGAGAAGAGGGCGAGGACCCCCTTGTCGCCGTAGGCGCGGAACCGCTCCTCGTCGAACAGCTTGCCGTCCACCGGGTGGGGGTCGATCTTGAAATCGCCGGTATGGACCACCGTCCCCGCCGGGGTCTCGATCGCCAGGGAGCAGCCGCCGATGATCGAGTGGGTGATCTGGAGAAACTCCACCGAAAAGCAGCCCGCCCGCACCACATCGCGCGGCTCCACCTCGCGCAGGTCGGCGCGCTTCAACAGCCCCATCTCCTTGAGCTTCGCCTTCACCAGACCGAGGGTCATGGCGGTGCCGTAGATTGGCACTTTGGGCAGGTCGGGGAGGAGATAGGTCAACGCCCCGATATGGTCCTCGTGGCCGTGGGTGAGAAAGATCCCCTTCAGCTCCTTCCCCTGCTCGCGCAGGAAGGTGATGTCGGCGAGGACCACATCGACCCCGAGCATCTCTTCGTCCGGGAACATCAGCCCCACGTCCACCAGGATCGACTCCTTACCGTGGCGATAGATGGTCATGTTCATCCCGATCTCGCCGCACCCACCAAGGGGGATCATCTGCACAGCATCGGACGGGGTGGAATCAAGCATGGGTGCGGCTCCAAGTGGGGTGTGGCGGGAAGAAAGACGGTAGGGAGGATCGCCGCGACGAGTCAATCGCGGGGGGGACGGTGGACGTCCCCGAAGGGCTTCGCGAAGGCGCGGTCTTGGCAGGGGGTTGGGGCTGACACGGAGGATGGGATTGCTCCCCCCTCTCTGCGCCTCTGAGGATCAGCGGAAACAAGATGTGGTACCAGACCGTAGGGTCGGCAGAGGCC
>CAZRGD010000096.1:0-4943 GCA_964599505.1 uncultured Nitrospirota bacterium
GCACGGGGGTGCCTGACCACGCGGGGGTGGGCGGGGCCTTTGGCCCCGTGTCGCGGGCATGGCCCGCTCCTACCACGGGGCGACCCACATCTCCGACCATCTGCTCCCTCCGGCTCTGCCTTTCCGCCCGCTGCCCCGCCGCCTACCATGGCGCCGGGCGCTCCTCGCCCCTGCGTGCGCCATGGTGAAGCTCCTCGATCGGTACGTCCTCACCGAGGTCGGCCCCCCCTTCCTCCTGGGGATGGGGGTCTTCACCTTTCTGTTCTTGATGAACCAGCTCATCCGCCTCGCGGACCTGATCCTGGTTCAGGGGGTGGGGACGTGGCAGGTCTTCAAGGTCCTCGCCTATACCTTGCCGTCGCTGGCGGTCTTCACCATCCCGATGGCGGTTCTCCTCGGGGTGGTGGTCGCCTTTGGCCGGATGTCGGCGGACTCGGAGGTGACCGCCCTGCGCGCCGCCGGGGTCTCCCTCTATCGTCTCCTCCTGCCGGTGAATCTCTTCGCCTTCGTCGCCTTCGTCTTCACCGCCTACACCACCGGCTACCTGGTACCGCAGGGGAACCAGGCGTTGAAGCGGCTGCTGTACGAGATCGTCCGTGAGGGGATCGGCGGCGGGATCAAGCAGCACATCTTCAATAACGACTTTGCCGGGATGACGATCTACATCAACAGCACCGACGTCACCGGTTCGATCCTCCAGGGGGTGGTAATCCACGATGAACGGCAGGCCGACCGGCTACAGACGATCACCGCCCGGCGGGGGACGATCCGCCAGGACCCGGGGACCTTCCGCCTGCTGCTCCACCTCGAAGACGGCAGCCTCCAGCAGACCGCCGCCGGCAGCGACCGCTTCCGCCTGGTGGAGTTTGCCGACTACGACCTGGCGATCGAGCTGCCGGCCATCGATCCGAACTCGCACCGCTTCCGCAAGCGGGTGAAGGACTACTCGATGCAGGAATTGCGCGAGGCGCGGGCGGGGACAACCGGTGATGCGAAGAAGCACCTCGCCATCGAGGTGGAGATCCACCGTCGTTACGCCCTCCCGGTCACCTGCTTCCTCTTTGCCACGATCGGTCTTCCCCTCGGGGTGCGTTCGCGACGCAGCGGCAAGTCGTCCGGCTTTGCCACCGCCATCGCGGTGGTCCTGGTCTACTACCTGCTCATGGCCTCGGGGGAGAATCTCGCCCAGAGCGGCACCCTGCCGGTGGTGATCGCGGTGTGGATCCCCAACCTTGTCTTCGCCGCGGCGGCGGTGTGGCTGATGGTGCACACCTCCTACGACGTTCCGACACGCGGGAGCCATATCTGGGAGCGGCTGATCCGTCTCGCCCGCCGTTTCACCACCGTGCCGGGGATGGGGCGATGAGCGACTTTGGAGAGGTGGCCGCGATTGTACCCGGCGGCCGGAGGGGGGTGAGGAGGTCGATGCAGCGATGCTGATCCTCGATCGTTATGTGCTGGTCACCTTCGGTCGCTACCTTCGTCTCACGGTGGTGGCGGCGATGGGGCTGGTCTTCGTGGTCGAGCTCTTCGACCGGATCGATGAGATCATCTCCAACCACGCGGGAATCTTCACCGCGGCGGAATACTTCTTCTTCCAGGTGCCGGTGGTTGCCTTCCGGCTGGTGCCGATTCTCGCCATGCTGGCGGCGATCCTTGCGATCAGCAGCCTGTCGCGCGAATCGGAGGTGGTGGCGATGCGGGCCGCTGGTATCTCCCTCTACCGCACGGTCTGGCCGATCCTTCAGGCAGGGCTCGGCCTGGCCCTGCTCCTCTTTCTCTTCGGGGAGATGGTGATCCCGCGATTCCACCACCAGGCCGACCTCATCAAGCAGACCCGGATTCGCCACCGGGAGGCGAACGAGCAGCTCCGCACCCGCAACATCTGGCTGCGCGGCGAGGGGGGGCGGATCTACTACGCGCGCCACTTCGTCCCCGAGACCGCCACCCTCGTGGGGGTTACCTGGTTCGATTTTGATTCCACCTTCCGGATGGTGAGTCGCACCGATGTGCAACGGATGGTGTGGGAAGGGGGGCAGTGGCGCATCGAGGGGGTGACCGAGCGTCACTTCCTCGCCGGTGGCGAGGTACAGGTCTTCCACATCGCTGCCACCACCCGCACCCTCCCGGAGGGGCTGAAGGCGTTTCGCCGGGTGAAGAAGCGGCCGGGGGACATGAACTTGGTGGAGCTGCGTCGCTACATTCGCCGCACCGCCGCCGAGGGGGGCGACGTGGTCAAGCTGCGTGCCGATCTTCACGCCAAGGTCGCCCAGCCGTTCTCGGCGGCGATCCTCACCCTGCTGGCCATCCCCTTTTCCATCCACCGGCCGCGCAGCGGCGGCGCCGGTCGTTCCATGGCCCTCGGCCTTGCCCTCGCCCTCGCCTACTGGTTTCTCCTCCAGGTCGGTCTCTCCCTCGGCCACGCGGGCAAGCTGCCGCCGGTGGTGGCGGCGTGGATCGCCAACCTCTTCTTTGCCGCCCTAGGGACCTATCGCTTATTGCACCTGCCGCAGTAGGAGGGGGCCATGCCCCCGATCCGCGCCGCAGGCGCGGCAGGCCTTTGGGCGTGGATCGGGAGTACAACCCCCTCCTACCGAGTGGCTGGGGTTTGGGTGTCTCGGGTGGGGATAGAGGGTAGGAGGGGGCCATGCCCCCGATCCGCGCCGCAGGCGCGGCAGGCCTTTGGGCGTGGATCGGGAGTACAACCCCCTCCTACCGAGTGGCTGGGGTTTGGGTGTCTCGGGTGGGGATAGAGGGTAGGAGCGAACTCATGCCCCCGATCCGCGCCGCAGGCGCGGCCGGCCCTCCGGGCCGGTATCGCCGGCAGGAGCCGGCTCCTACCGGTGGCCTGTGGGTTGGGCGGCGGATCGCCGGTAGAGGTAGAGGAGGGCTGCGGCGACGATCACTCCCGCCGAGATGATCTCCGAGGTGGAGAGGGTGCCGTGGAGAATGAGGCCGCGCTCGCGGTCGCCACGAAAGATCTCCACGATGGAGCGGGCGACGCTGTAGAGGGCGAGGTAGAGGAGCATCACCTGGCCGTCGAATCGCTTGTGGCGCCGGAAGGTCCAGAGGATGGCGAAGATGCAGAGTCCGGCGAGGGAGTCGTAGATTTGAGTCGGATGGAGCCCGACCCCGGTGGGGGCGAGGGAGCTCGGGTCGTGAAAGTGGATCGCCCACGGCACTGCCGTCGGCTTGCCGTAGCAGCAGCCGGCTGCGAGACAGCCCCAGCGGCCGATCCCCTGTCCCAGAGCCACGGCGGGCGCCACCAGGTCGGCGTACTGCCACGCCGGGAGGCGGCGCGGCAGGAGGTAGAGGAGGGAGGCGACCGCCGCCCCGGCAACGCCGCCGTAGAAGACCAGGCCGCCGTTCCACACCGCGATGATCTCACCCGGGTGGTGAAGGTAATAGGGGACGTTGATCGCCACATAGAGGAGCCGCGCCCCGACGATGGCACCGATGATCCCCCAGAACATCCAGTCCATCACCCGCTCACGATTCGCCCCGACCCGCCGCGCCTCGGCGTTCACCACCGTCATCCCTGCGAGGTAGGCGGCCGCCAGGAGGACACCATAGGTGTGGACGGTGATTGGACCGAGGCGAAAGAGGATCGGGTGCATCGAGGCAGTCTACTCCTGAATTTGTGAGCGGCGGAGGGCGGCAGACGGTAAGGCGTCGGTAGGAAGAGCGCAGGCGGGAGAAAAAAGTGGCGGAAAAGGAGCTACCTGCCGCCCTCCGCCGCGCACAAATTCAGTGGCCGAGGAACTTGCTCGGGTAGCGCTTCTCCAGGTAGCCGGTGTGGTCGATGATCGCCCGCCCGGTCTCGTAGTCGAAGTCGCCGCCGTGGCCGTCGGGGCAGGCTGCACCATGGCACGGCCGGCACGTCTCCGCGGTGGGGATGTCGAGGCCGAGGCCGATGTCTGTGCTGCGGGTGTCCTGTGAGTGCGTTCGCTCGTGGGTCATCGCCTTGACGTAGAGCTCCCCTGGACCGTGGCAGCTCTCGCACTGAACTCCGAGGAGCTTGGCAGAGACCTCGCCGCGGAGGATGAAGCCGGTGGTGTGGCAGACAAGGCACTGGGTTGATTGCTGTTTCGACTTTGGCAGGTTCTTGAAGGCGCGGGCGTGACGGCTCTCGGCCCACACGCGGTATTCGCTGAAGTGGCAGTCCTTGCATAGGGCCGCCCCAACGTAGGCGGCGCGGTGCTCCCCGGTGAGGGAGTAGGTGGGGGGAGCGGGTGGCGTGGTGCACGCCGCGGCGGCGAGAAGGAGCGGGAGGACAAGGCGTCGCATGGGATCCTCGTGAAGGAAGTCTGTCGCAGTTGGGCGGTCCTGGCCAGGGTCGTGGAATCGAAACCGTGGATCGTGTTGGGTCGCCCGCACACAGGGTAGCGCCACGCGCCAGCGAATCGTCGTGTTGACCGGGTGACGGCCGGCAACCTCCCCGGCACCGTGGTCTCAACATGGAGGGTGGGCGCAAGCGTCTCCCACCTGCGCTACTGGTGGCCGGTGTGGCCGAAGCCGCCCCCACCGCGGTCGGTGGGGGGCAGGGTGGGGACCGCGACCAGGCGGGGGCGAGCGACGGGGGTGACAACGAGCTGGGCGATGCGGTCGCCGCGCTCCACCACGAACGGTTCGTCGCCGAGGTTGGCGAGGATGACCTTCACCTCGCCGCGGTAGTCGGCGTCGATGGTGCCGGGGGTATTGAGGCAGGTGATGCCGTGGTTGAGCGCCAGCCCGGAGCGGGGGCGAATCTGCGCCTCGAAGCCGACCGGCACGGCGATCGCCAGGCCGGTGGGGATGAGGGCACGCTTGCCGGGTCCCACGGTGACCATCCCATCCACCGCCGCCCGCAGGTCGACACCCGAGGCGTGGTCCGAGTGGTAGGTGGGAAGGTCGAGCCCCTCGCCGTGGGGGAGGATCCGGACGGGAAGGTCCATGGGGCTCGC